>JAYSXR010000378.1:0-2455 GCA_043717145.1 Chitinophagaceae bacterium
TTAATATCCATTTCGGTTAACATTTTACGGATATCTTCAAAAGTTTGTGAATGGGCATCAAAAATAGATAGCTGCATTTTGGGGGCAGAAAGTTTTTTAATATTTTGCGTAGCAGGAATGCTTGAGCCGGTTGGCATGCTCAAGGCGGCCTGAACGGTAGATACTCCATTACCCGCAGAACTGCTATCAACACTATCATCTACATGTTTCTCCTCTAATTGTTTCAGGATGTCATTTGCCCTGTCTATTAAAGAAGGCGGCATACCGGCCATTTTGGCTACATGTATTCCAAAGCTATGCGTACTGCCACCCCGGGCCAGTTTACGCAGAAAAATAATTTTATTGGCAACCTCCTTATTGGTTACATGAAAATTTTGTACACGGGATAATTTTTCTTCCAGTTCATTCAGTTCATGGTAGTGTGTGGCAAATAAAGTTTTGGGCGCGGCAAGTGAGGCGTGTAAATATTCTACAATACTCCAGGCAATGGAAATGCCATCGTACGTAGATGTGCCCCGGCCGATCTCATCTAATAAAATCAAACTTCGTTGCGAGATATTGTTGATGATACTGGCTGTTTCATTCATCTCTACCATAAAAGTAGATTCCCCGCCACTTAAATTATCATTGGCACCAACCCGTGTAAATATTTTATCTGTTAACGGAACCCTCGCTGCTGTTGCAGGTACAAAACTGCCCATGTGGGCCATTAATGTAATAAGTGCGGTTTGCCGGAGTATGGCACTTTTACCACTCATATTCGGTCCGGTTAAAATAATAACTTGTTGATCGGATGGGTTTAAAGTGATGTCATTGGAAACATACGCTTCCCCCGCAGGAAGGTTCCTTTCAATTACCGGGTGACGGCTTTCTTTCAGTTCCAGTTCAAATCCTTCATGCAGTTCGGGTTTTTTATAATTAAAATGGATGGCATTTTCTGCAAAACAAAGCAGGCAGTCCATCGTAGCCAGTATATTCCCATTTACCTGTACAGGCGCAATATAATCCTGCAACGCCAATAATAGTTTATCATACAGCCCCAGTTCTATCGCCATTATTTTATCTTCTGCACCTGTGATCTTCTCTTCGTATTCTTTTAATTCAGGAGTGATGTATCTCTCGGCATTCACCAAAGTCTGCTTGCGTATCCATTCGGCAGGCACTTTGTTTTTATGCGAATGCGTTACTTCGAGGTAATAGCCAAATACATTGTTGAAACTAATTTTTAAGGATGATATCCCGGTTTTCTCCGCTTCGCGTTGCTGGATGCTGATTAAAAAATCTTTCCCACCCGTTGCAATATTCCGTAACTGGTCCAGTTCTTCATGCACGGCTTCTTTTATCACGCCGCCTTTACTGGCTGCAACAGGTGGGGTTTCGTGTATTTCCCTGAGTATTTTTTCAACAATAAAGTGACAGCCATTTAATGTATCCGATAACTTTTGCAGGTAAGGATTGGCCGCAGATTCGCAGATTTTTTTAATTATTTCTGTCTGCTGCAGCCCTTTTGCCAGGTGCATTACTTCCCGGGGATTAATTTTTTTCATCGGGATCTTACTCACCAACCTTTCGATATCCCCGCATATTTTAATGGCATGGGATAATTGTTTGCGCAGATCTGTTTGTAAGATCAGAAACGCCACTGCATCTAACCGTTCATTAATCTTTGCCACATCTTTTAAAGGAAAGATCATCCATCTCCTCATCAAACGTGCACCCATCGGGCTAACGGTATTGTCTAATACTTTGAGTAAGCTGTTGCCATTATCAATCCCGGTAGTTAACAATTCTAAATTGCGTATGGTAAACCGGTCCATCCATAAAAAATCTTCGCGCTCCATCCTTTGAATGGAAGTGATGTGTTGCAGGTTGGGGTGTTCTGTTTCTTTCAGGTAATATAAAATAGCGCCGGCGGCGGTTATGCCATGGTGCATGCCTTCAATACCATATCCTTTGAGTGAATGTGTTTGAAAATGTTTCAATAAACTTTCTGTGGCAAAAGCTTCGTCAAATATCCAGCTCTCCATCGTGTATGTGTAGAACTTGGCACCAAATACTTCTTTAAAATGTTTCTGGTAACTCCGCTGGAAAATGATTTCCGCAGGTTTTAAACTCTGCAGCAGTTTGTCAATATATTCTTCATTGCCTTCTGCAATAAAAAATTCGCCGGTAGAAATATCAAGGAAAGCAATACCGGTTTCTTTCTCTGTAAAATGAATGGCGGCCAAAAAATTATTACTGTTATGTTCCAGTAATTTATCGTTGGTGGCAATACCAGGGGTGACCATTTCTGTTACCCCCCGCTTTACAATTCCTTTTACAGTCTTAGGGTCTTCTAATTGATCACAGATAGCGACCCGGTAACCGGCTTTAACCAGTTTATGCAGGTACGTATCCAGTGCATGGTGCGGGAAACCGGCCAGTTCGCTGGATGAAGCTGCGCCATTATTTCTTT
>JAYSXR010000379.1:0-2441 GCA_043717145.1 Chitinophagaceae bacterium
CCTATTTTGCTTGATTGTAAAGTGCCATCATAACTAATATTAAATTGGCTGCTCAATACACCTGTTACCACTAAATCAAATTGTGTTAACCCGGTTGCCCCCTGAAAATTGAGGTAAGCTTTTAATTTGTCATTTTTTGTAGCAGTACTAAATTGCGCGATGGCTACTTTTACGGTTGAAGTGGTACTTACATAGTCCGTGGGGTTGGCAACACCTAACATCAAAGCACTTTTTCCGCCCAATGATATATCTGCTTTCAAACCTGTATGAAAGAATGGCCCATACGAAAATCCATAAGACATACTGTAGTTCCTGTTACCAATGGCATCCAGTACTTCATACCCGATATGTGTTGCCCATTTACCTATGGTGAATTTCACTTTATCGGAAGGTGCAAAACTTATATAGGCTTGTTTTACGGCAGTTAATGTGGTGCCTACATCATTGTAAGAAAACTCCTGCGCCCTTCTTCCAAAACCCAGATCAATGGTGGCAGATACTTTACCAACGCTGTGGTCAACCCGTAATGTGGCCATACCCAATTCGAAAGAATTTTGAGAATTGGTAAAGCTGGTTAGATTGTTTGTGCCACCAGGTGGATTGGAGAAATTAAACCTGTAATACGCATCCAGCGAGCCCGAAAAGGTAGTTGTTGGCTTTTTGGTTGAATCTGTCTGTGCATGAATCGAAACAAAGGATAGAAATCCGATTGCCCCGGCTGAAATTTTCTTTAACATTGCAGTTGGTTTTATGATTAACAAATAGGTACAGCCTTTAAACTTGGTCAGAAGTTTATCATATGGCTGTACCTTATTTTTTATAATGAAGGTGTGCATTACAAGTGTAACTGTAACCTGGTCAGAGGTTGCTTCGTTAGTAGCGTCAGTCAGACTCGGAATATAATGAACCGTTTACTATTACAGTATCCACTTACCGTATTGGTATTTTATGCATATTGAGGTGTCCGTCCGTATTTTTCATCATGCTGACTTGCATCCAATCCCAGTTCTTCTTCTTCTGTGCTCACACGAAGGGGCAGAATGAAATTGATGAATTTAAAGATGAGAAATGAAACGGTAAAACTGTATGCAACCACGACGAATAAAGCTTTCAGTTGAGTAAAGAAAAAGCCGGCATTGCCATAGAAAAGCCCGTCTGCACCTGCACTGTTGACAGATTTGGTGGCGAAAATGCCAGTCATTAGCATTCCTACCATCCCGCCAATTCCATGGCAGGGGAATACATCTAATGTATCATCTAATTTTGATTTGCTCTTGTAATAAACTGCGAGGTTAGATATGATCGCTGCTACTGCACCAATGAAAATACTTTGTGGAACGGCAACAAAACCGGCAGCAGGTGTTATGGCAACCAGTCCCACAACAGCACCGATGCAAAATCCCAGTACAGATGGTTTTTTTCCACGGATCACATCAAAGAACATCCAGGAAAGGCCTGCAGCAGCGGCGGCGGTATTGGTAGTTGAAAAGGCAGATACGGATAATGCATTTGCACCCAGAGCCGAACCTGCATTAAAGCCAAACCAGCCAAACCAAAGCAGACCGGTACCAATTAATACATAAGGAATATTAGCAGGTGGTATTTCCCTGTTCTCCAAATGTGATTGGCGGCGTTTTAACACGAGCGCACCAGCTAATGCAGCACAGCCTGCTGAAATATGTACCACCGTTCCACCGGCAAAATCCAGAACTCCCATTTTAAACAGGAACCCCTCAGGATGCCAGGTCCAGTGTGCAATGGGTGCGTACACCAGGAGACTGAAAAGGGCAATAAACAAGATGTAAGAAGTAAATCGTATCCGTTCAGCCACTGCACCCACCACCAATCCTGGTGTGATGATGGCAAACATCAGTTGAAATAAAGCAAAAAGCGCTAATGGTATAGTAGGGGCAAGGCTCCATGGTGCACCTGAATTCACACCCTTAAAGAACATGTGGGTAAAAGGGTTGCCTATAAAACCGCCGATGGTGTCGCCAAAGCAAAGGCTGTAACCGATAAAGACCCATAAAATACTAACCACGCCAGCGGCTACAACACTTTTGATCATGGTTGAAATCACGTTTTTTCGGTGTACCATTCCCCCATAGAAAAATGCGAGGCCGGGTGTCATTAAAAAAACAAGGGCAGTGGCAACAATTATCCAGGCAATATCAGCGGCACTGTATTTACCAACATCATTGAAGTTGGGTAGTGATGGAATAAATAATGCACCGATAGCCACTGCCATCAAGACTAAAAAGGGGGCTAACTGCTTAACAGTAGATTTTGGCATGCTCTATAAATATTAATAATTAATGTTATAATATATTATTCGACTAAAATAGCAATAATTATTCAGTAAAATGAAAAATATATTAACATTTTATATTTTTTAATACATATCCTAATATTTTCGAGTGTGTATTTACTAATATTTAATT
>JAYSXR010000380.1:0-21379 GCA_043717145.1 Chitinophagaceae bacterium
TATTTCAAACACCGCGTACAGGGAGCTTATAAAGGAATTTTCTTCTTTAACCTAATCATTAATTTTGTATGCCCGATCCTGATCCTAATGAAACGAGCAGCTAAAAGGAATTATACATTAATGACGTTCATGGCTGTTCTGATCCTGTTCGGCCACTGGATGGATTTTTATCAAATGGTTATGGGAAGTTTATCAAAAGACCATGTTACGTTGGGATGGCTTGACTTTGGTATCCTGAGTTTTTTTGTTGGCATGATGATATTTTTTGTAGGAAGGTCACTGGCCAGCAAGCCGTTGATAACAAAGTATCACCCGTTCCTGAAAGAAAGTATTTTACATCAGGTGTAATCTTTATTGTAGAATAATTGTTAGATATAAGATAATATTGATAGCGTTATGACAATGTTTTTAACCATAGCTGTAGTTGTACTGATTTTTATAGTGATCTTCCAGATTGCTAAAGCCAGCGAATATGTTTCGGTGCTGAAAGGCGAAGAGATAAGCCGCAAACAAAATAATAAGGTCAATGGCTTTTTAATGGTCGCCTTCCTCGTGCTGGGACTGATTGGTGTTTGGTATTGTAATAAACTTTACTTCGGTAAAACATTAATGGCCCAGGAATCTGCTAGCGTAGAAGGTGCGAGGGTTGATTCAATGTTATGGATAACTATTGCAGTAACCGGGATTGTATTTATCGCCACACAGATCATCCTGTTCTGGTTTGCTTACAAATACCAGGAAAATGATAACCGTAAGGTTTTCTATTTCCCGCACAACACTAATCTGGAGATTGTGTGGACAGTTGTTCCTGCCATCGTATTAACGGTATTAGTGGTAATTGGTTTGCGCAACTGGTTCCTATTTACGGGCGAGCCACCCAAAAACCATATGGAAGTAGAAGTTACCGGCAAGCAATTCAACTGGATATTCCGCTACCCGGGAAAAGATGGTGCTTTCGGAAAAAAATATTACAAGAATATCGATGATGCCACCAACGAACTTGGTTTACTTTGGGATGACCAGTTAGGGCATGATGATGTGATCACAACAACCATGTACCTGATAAAAAACAAACCGGTAAAACTGATTATCGGTTCAAGGGATGTGATTCACGATGTAGGTCTCTCACATTTCAGGATGAAAATGGATGCGGTACCCGGTATCCCTACCACCATGTGGTTTACACCACGGTATACGACCAAGGAAATGAAGGAGATGACCAAGAACCCGAATTTTGTTTATGAAATCAGTTGCGACCAGATGTGTGGCAACAGTCATTATTCCATGCGTGGAATTATTGATGTGGTTGACCAGGAAGAATATGATGTAATTATGGCCAAGCAAAAACCAAAATACCTAACTACGTTTCCGGACAAGGACCCGTCGAACCCTGGTGACAGTGTGAAAGTTGCCACTAAAATGGCTGAGCCTGCAACAAAACCAATTGCTAAATTGTAAAATAACTGGTCCCGTTATATTGCGGGGCCATCAATGAATAGAATTAATTAAAGAAACAGAGTATGAGTAACGAAGCTGTTTTACACACGCATTCTGATGTTGCAGTGCACGAGGTTCATGGCGATCATTCGCACGAACACCATCATCATGAAACATTTATCAGTAAATATGTTTTTAGTCAGGACCATAAAATGATCGCGAAGCAATTCCTGATCACTGGTATGTTCTGGGCTGTATTGGGAGGTTTGATGAGCGTATTGTTTCGCCTTCAAATTGGTTATCCCGATGCAACTTTCCCATGGCTGGAAGATATCCTGGGTAAATGGGCGAAAGGCGGTCATATTACACCGGAAGCCTATTATGCACTGGTAACAACACATGGTACGGTACTGGTGTTTTTTGTATTAACAGCAGGCTTAAGCGGAACCTTCGCCAACTTTTTGATTCCATTACAGGTAGGTGCCAGGGATATGGCTTCACCTTTCTTAAATATGTTAAGCTACTGGTTCTTCTTTACGGCCAGCGTGGTGATGTTATCTTCCATTTTTGTAGAAACCGGCCCATTCAGTGGTGGTTGGACAGCATATCCCCCGTTAAGTGCATTAGGAGATGCATCGGACGGTTCTAAAACAGGCATGGATCTATGGTTAGTATCCATGGCATTGTTTGTGGTATCTTCTTTATTGGGTGGCTTGAATTATATCGCTACTATTTTAAACATGCGTACCAAAGGTATGAGCATGACCCGCCTACCACTTACTATCTGGGCATTGTTCTTTACCGCGGTATTGGGTGTATTATCATTCCCTGTATTATTTTCCGGATTTATCTTATTGATTTTCGATAGAAATTTCGGAACAAGCTTTTATTTATCTGATATATTCATCAAAGGTGTTGCCTTACCAAATGAGGGGGGTAGTGCTATTCTTTACCAGCACCTATTCTGGTTCCTGGGACACCCTGAAGTGTATATCATATTGTTGCCTGCCATGGGTATGGTATCGGAGATCTTATCTGTAAACTCACGAAAACCTATTTTCGGATACATGGCCATGATCGGATCTTTGTTCGCGATCGCCATCCTTGCTTTCCTCGTTTGGGCGCACCATATGTTTGTTACGGGACTGAACCCTTTCCTCGGATCTATCTTCGTATTGTTAACCCTGTTAATCGCGGTACCATCTGCCATCAAAGTATTTAACTGGCTCACCACTTTATGGAGAGGTAATGTGCGCTTTACCCCTGGCATGATGTTCGCTATCGGTTTTGTAAGCTTATTTATCTCCGGTGGATTAACCGGTATCTGGTTGGGTAACTCTGCATTGGATATTCACCTCCACGACACATATTTTGTGGTGGCACACTTTCATATTGTAATGGGGGTGGCATCTATGTTTGGCATGTTTGCAGGTATTTATCACTGGTTCCCTAAAATGTATGGTAAGTACCTGAATAATTCATTAGGATACATCCATTTCTGGGTTACGATTGCAGGTGCTTACATGATCTTTTGGCCAATGCATTACGAAGGGTTGGCCGGTATGCCGCGCCGTTATTACGATTTCAGCATTTGGGAAAGCTTCAAACAATTTACAGAACTCAACCGCTTTATCAGTACGGTTGCGATGATTGTATTTGCTACACAGTTGTTATTCCTGTTTAATTTCTTCTACTCTATTTTCAAAGGAAGAAAAGTAACGGTATTAAACCCATGGGGAGCTAATACATTAGAGTGGACAACACCGCTCCGTCCAGGTCACGGAAATTGGCCTGGCGAAATCCCTGAAGTACACCGTTGGCCTTATGATTATGGCAAGGACGGACAGGAGTTTATTTCTCAAACTACACCGGTTGGGGCAGACGAAAGTCATCACTAATTGATTTTACCAGGTGTGATACAGGCACCCGGTTGCAAATAGGTTCAATGCTCCCGATCAAATCGGGAGCATTGTTTTTAAGTAAGAATTACACGGATTAACCATGAACCAGACGGGTTATTTCAACGGGATACAAAAATGACAAGTAGCGTAAACACATCCGGTTCCACTTCGTTCTCATTAGCTGCCAAAGTGAAAGATTACTTCCAGTTAATTAAGTTCACATTGAGCTTTACCGTGGTATTTTCCTGCGTGATCTGTTATTTGCTGGCCCCCAACATTATTGAGTATAATGGTTTGATGATTTTGATTCTGTTTATCGCGGGTATGTTAGTAACCGGCAGTGCCAACGCTATTAACCAGGCCGTTGAAAAAGATACAGATGCCGTAATGAAACGCACAGCAAAAAGACCAGTGGCCAGCGGCAGGATGAGTCAGACAGAAGCCTATACATTTGCCCTGATAGCAGGTGCTTCAGGCGTTTTTATGATGGGCTGGTTTTTTAAGGGGGATGATAACAGCTTTAACTGGACTGCCTCATTACTATCTGCCTTTAGTCTTTTTTTATATGCATTTATTTATACCCCTCTTAAGAAAGTAAATTCGATAGCAGTTTTGGTAGGTGCCTTTCCAGGTGCATTACCTTGTTTAATTGGTTGGGTAGCGGCAACGAATATGATTAACCCTTTCGGAACAGTGCTGGCTAATGGCAAAGAATTTTCCAATGCAGGTGGATGGATATTATTTGCCATACAGTTTCTCTGGCAGTTCCCGCATTTCTGGGCCATTGCCTGGGTAGCACACAGCGATTATAGCAAGGCGGGTTTTAAATTATTGCCAGCCGATAAAGGCCCTACAAAATTTACAGCCGCACAGGCAATCATGTATTCGGTTTTGATGATACCTGTAGGGGTACTGCCTTATTATTTTGGTTTATCAGGCCAGGTAAGTTTGTGGATACTTGTAGCCTGCAACCTGTTTATGGTATTTCAAAGTGCACGCTTGTATAAACAGATGGATGTGAAAGCAGCAAGAAGGGTGATGTTCAGTAGTTATATTTATTTACCAATAGTGCTGCTGGCTCTGCTAGCAGATAAGATCAGGTGAGGTGTTGAATCGTGAGTAGTCCGTGGTGAGTAAAACTTCCTACTCATCATTGACTACACGCGAGAATCAAAAATTATTAATTATCAATTCTTAATTAAACCAGTGATGATGACAGCAGTGCAGACCAAAGAGCCACAAAAAATTCATCCCCATAAATTTACCCTATGGGTAGCCATGGGTAGTATTGTAATGATGTTTGCGGCATTAACGAGTGCATATATTGTAAAAAAGAACCAGAGCAGCTGGCTGCAGTTTGACCTGCCACGGATATTCTGGTATTCTACTTTTACGATTATAATGAGTAGTATTACCATTCACCTCGCCATAAAAGCTTTTAAGGCGAGAGAAATGGGCCGGTACCGTGCCTTAATTACTATTACGGCCGCATTAGGTGTTTTGTTTATTGCGATGCAGTGGCTGGGGTTTCAAGACCTAGAAAGCCGTAATATCGCCCTGGTAGGAGCCAAAAGTAATTCAGCGGCCTCCTTTCTGTTCGTAATCACCGGGTTGCACATGGTGCATGTATTGGGTGGGGTAATTGCCTTATTGGTTATTTTCATTAAGGCATATTCTGCGAAAATAAGGAATTACAGCAGTTTACCGATAGAGTTAGTAGGTACGTACTGGCATTTTGTAGATATACTTTGGATCTATTTATTCATCTTTTACAATTGGATAGGATAGTTGAAGAAAAAGTTGCTGTTTATTCACCTTTTTTGAACAGTAGCCAATATTTTTGTAACGAAATTTTAGAAAAAGATCATGTCAACAACAACAACTGTTACACCAACCAAACTGTGGAGCGGCGGAAAGAGTCCTTTCAACGTAGAATACGGCAAACTGATGATGTGGTATTTCCTGATGAGTGATGCGTTCACTTTTGGGGCATTCCTGATCTCTTACGGAACTATCCGCTTTTCTACCAATGGATGGCCCAACCCCAATGAAGTGTTTAAAAGCTTTCCGTTTGCACCGGAAGGGGTGAATGCACCATTGGTGTTTGTGAGTATCATGACCTTTATCCTCATCATCAGTTCGGTTACCATGGTTTTGGCTGTTCATGCCGGGCACAATATGGATAAGAAAAAAGTAGTCAAAAATCTTATCTGGACCATTATCGGCGGTATCGCTTTCTTAAGCTGTCAGGCATGGGAGTGGAACCACCTGCATAACGAAGGTGCCTGGTGGGGTCATAATCCTTTCCTGAATCATGACGGAACAGCTTCTTCAACCAATTTTACCAATTATTTTTTTACCATAACAGGCTTCCATGGTTTTCACGTATTCTCGGGTGTAATTATTAATATTATCATGCTGATCATGACACTGATGGATAAGTTTGAACAACGCGGCCACTACCTTATGATTGAGAAAGCAGGTTTATACTGGCACTTTGTAGACCTCGTATGGGTATTTGTATTCACCTGTTTTTACCTGATCTGATCGTAATTATTTAGTCAACTCATTTAAGAAAGATATTTATGGAACATACAGCAGCACATGAAGAGCATAGCGATAGTGCAATAAAAGAGATTGTAAAAGTAACCATTATCTTGTCTGTGTTAACAGTGATAGAACTGGCACTTGGTTTTTGGATGATGGGCATGGCACTGGAAAGCGGGTTACGCCTCGCAGTTAAAGGCACGATCATTATTTTGATGATGGCCAAAGCTTTTTACATTGTTGGTTATTTTATGCACCTCAAACATGAGATCAAGAACCTGATCATGACCATTGTGGTTCCCTTGTGTTTGTTTATCTGGTTTATCATTGCGTTTTTATATGATGGTAATTCATTCAGGCATTTGAGAAATACGTATGATCCCCATTTTAAAGAACAGAGCACCATTAAAGTAGAGAAAAAAGAAGAAGGTAAAGAAAGTACGCACGAAGTGAAGAAGCCGGAAGAAAAAAAGGTTGCGGAATAAGTATTGATTGTATTTTTTTAAATATTATTAAACCATCCCGCCCAGGCAGGATGGTTTTTTTATAATGATCCTTTTTTATGAATAAGAAATCGTTGATGGGGTTAGCTGTGGCGGTATTATTACCGGTTTTCTGTTACGTGGTATTAAAATATGCCAGCGACCGGGCGGTTGATATACCAAGGAAATATTTATTAGACACGGTAGTTACCCGCATTAACAATGGCAAAACAATTACGGATAGCGTCTGGCACACAACAGCTAATATCCGTTTACAAAACCAGTTGGGGGATACGGTAAGCCTGTATGATAAACAGGGCAAAATTATTGTTGCAGATTTTTTCTTTACACATTGTGCGGGTATTTGTCCTAAGCTAACGGCCAATATGTCCAAACTGCAACAGTCGTTTATCCGGGGCGGAGATACTCGCAAAAAGATTGATACTTCTATTGTACAGTTTATTTCATTTACGGTTGACCCCGAAAGGGATAGTGTACCTGTGATAAAAAATTATGCCGATCGCTTCGGTGTAAACCCTGATAACTGGTGGCTGCTTACCGGAAGTAAAGATTCAATTTATAAATTTGCTTTTGAAGAACTGAAAGTTGATAAGTTCAGTGAAGAGCCTATCACTCCTGATTTTGTGCACACCAGCCGCTTTGTGTTAATAGATAAAAAGTACCAGGTTCGTGGTTATTATAATGGGATAGATTCAGTGTCGCTGGCAAAGCTTGCCCGGGATATCGGTGTTTTAATGCTGGAAAAAGACACGAAAGAAAAGAGCACCGTATTCCGTGAAATCATTGATCTGAGTTGGTTATGGCTGATCGTTGTATCGTTGATCATTTTTTTCGTAATGTATATGCGTGGGCGAAGAAAAATTAATGGGTAATAAACATCTGTATTAATCTGTGCCATCTGTGGCAAAAAAGGAAGCATTATGTTACAAGCAGCAATCACTAAAAACGATAAAAAGGCCCAATGGTTGATTGGTATTTTTTCTGTGGTGGTATTCAGTGCCATTGTATTGTTAAGCCGGTATAAATTAGAGGTAGACCTTGGGTTTAATGTGCATATTTTCGCTACTGCGAATGCATTTATCAATTCAACTATAGCGGTGCTGTTGGTAGCTGCTTTATTTGCTGTTAAAAATAAAAACTACCTGCTGCATAAACGGTTGATGACAGCCGCTTTACTTTTATCTATTTTATTTCTTGTTTCTTACATCGCCCACCACCTGTTAGCCGGCGAAGCCAAATTTGGCGACAGTAACCACGATGGAATTGTTTCTTATGATGAAAAGTTTCAGGTAGGCAATCTTAGGATGGTATATTATTTTATACTCGGCACACACATTATACTTGCTGCAGTTATTTTACCTTTTATCTTATTCACCGCATACCGTGCATTAACCGCTGAATTTGAGATGCATACAAAAATAGCACGCATTACCTGGCCCTTGTGGTTTTATGTAGCTGTTACAGGGCCGGTGGTGTATTGGATGATTAGTCCGTATTACAGGTAGGGGGTAATTGGTTATAAAGGTAAAAGGGGTTAAAAGAGTTAAAAGGGTTGAAAATAAATAATATTCTTTAACCCTTTACTCACAACTCACAACTCACGATCTCACTCCAACGAAAGCTCCACCGCCGGATCCCAGAATTTCTTCTTGAAGTCAATGATCGTATCATCGGCTACCTTTATTTTCTCTTTTTTTAATAATTCTTCCATTTGTGTGGGTGTGGCAAAATGCATTTTGCCGGATAACATACCATTTCGGTTAACTACGCGGTGCGCGGGTATGTTTTTTTGGAGATGGGCACCATTCATAGCCCAGCCTACCATACGGGCACTCATTTTTGTTCCGAGATATGCGGCGATAGCCCCATATGAAGTAACACGGCCTTTTGGGATGTGCCTGGCTACCTCATACACCTGTTCGAAAAAAGAACTGTCTTTTTTGCCACTGGGCAGTAAGGATTTTAATTTTTCAGGAGATTTTTTGGTTGCCACCTTGAAAGATTTATATAACAAATTACGGCATTACCAGAAAGAAATAAAATCGGCGCAGATTCACATCTGTATTCTTTGAATCCGTTACGAAAAATAGCGGTTAGGAATTTGTAATTTTTGTTTCCCGTTCGATTAACTCAGACCTTCGCGGCTCGGGCACTGATTCGTATTGGTAAGGACAATGACGGCAGCCATACCCGCAACAATGCCCTTTTTCCAGGTGATACTTTTCGGTAAGCACCATGAAGCCATGTTCATCGTGGTAAAAATCAATTCCTTCAATCAATGTCTGGCTCAATGTACAGTTGTTTTAGTACCGCATCTTTTTCTAATGGAAGTTCCTTATTTAAACGGAAGCAGAGATAATGAATGCGGTTGCTTTGCGCAATATCCAACCCCTCATAATGGGTTTTAATCTGCAGCTCCGGTTTTATCTCGGGTTGTGCATATACCTGATCAGTATTCTCTAACAAATCCAAACCAAATAAGTTGATAACTGCAAGCGTAAATTGATACAGGTGCGGACTATCTGTTTTCAAATTCACTACCCCGTCTTTTGCCAGTATCTTTTGGTAATGCCGAAGGAATCTCGGGTGAGTAAGTCGTTTTTTAGCCTTTGAACCCCGTAATTGCGGGTCGGGAAAAGTGATCCATATTTCTGCAACTTCACCGGCAGCAAAATAATCAGTGATTTTATCAATATGCGAGCGGATAAATGCCACATTACCCATACCCTCATCCAATGCTGTTTTTGCCCCCCGCCAGATGCGGTTGCCTTTTATATCGATACCTATAAAATTCCTGTTCGGATGTAACCTGCCCAGTCCTACTGCATATTCGCCCTTGCCACAGGCCAGTTCCAACGTGATAAGGGCCTCATTTTTAAAAAAGCGGGCCCATTCGCCCTGCATTCCCTGCGGATACTCCAATACATTGGGAAATTGTTTGATGGCTTCGAAACGGATGAGTTTTTTTTGTCCCATGAGGCTGCAAATGTAAAACTGTTCTGCTCTTATTAGCGGAGAAGAAAAAACACATTTTTTAAAACATATTAAACCTAGTTGTAATAATTCGGTCTATTTGTTTAATTTTTACCAAATCCTGCTATTCATGATCCACCAACTAATGTACCTCGACCCTGGTTCGGGGAGCCTCTTGTTTCAGGCATTATTATTTGGGATGCTGACAGTACTTGTTTTCTTTAAAAAAATAGTACAATTCGTACGTCTTTCCTTTTCCCGAAAAAAAAACCCAGACAATTTACTTGTAAATGACCGTGAGGAATAAATGCAACAATCCATATCATACCGGGATAGGGATGGATTTGTAGTGTTGAAAGACAGAGTTGTACATCGGTATGTTACTCATTCTTGTGCGCCCGCGTACAATTGGTTAATGCAATCAGGACTGTACGAAAAGCTTGTTACGGATGGCTTGTTAATTGATCATGCAGAAGGTGTTTTAGGAAGGGATGAACAGGTTTATTATCGCGTACTTATACCCAAAATCATCCACAATATTACACTCCCATCTGAATGGACTGCTAATCAATGGAAAGGTGTTGTATTGACTTTTTTACAGATCAATATGATCGCCATTAATTATGAAATGATATTGAAAGACGCAATACCTTTCAACTTTACTTTTCACAAAGGCAGCTGTGTTTTTTTCGATACCCTTTCTTTCGAACTGTATGAAGAAGGCTGGCCCTAGATAGCTTACAGACAATTTTGTGAATCAATGCTTGGTCCTATGGCATTGATTTTTTTTAATGACACCGCTTGGTCAAAACTATTGGGCATTGCGATTGAAGGTTGGGAACTGCCATTCATCAGCAGGAATCTGCCACGCAAAACCTGGTTTAGTTCCACCTTGCTTTTACATATTCACCTGCATGCAAAATTCAGTAATAATAGCAGAAAAAAAATTAGCAGCCACACTTCTTTCAATAAGCAAAAATTAGTTGCTTTATGGGGCATGTTACAAAAGGCTGTTGGCTGCTGGCAATATTCCCGCCATCCGCAACACTGGATTCGGTATTATGATAAAGAGATTTCATCGAACACTTATATTAATAGTAAAACCAATATTGTTACCCAATGGCTTGAAGAACTTATGCCATCCTGCGTAATTGATCTGGGCGCGAATAACGGCAGGTTCTCTGAAATTGCTGCTTTATATGCCGGTGAAGTAATTGCCATAGAAATGGACCATGATTGTACCGACGAAATATATCAATCAACAAAAGAAAAGAAAATAAAAAATATTAAAACCATTCTTGCCGATATTGCTCAACCAACTCCGGGTGCCGGTTAGGCAAATGAAGAGAAAACTTCCCTTATCAACCGCCTGAGTGGCGATATGATATTAGCCCTTGCCCTGATACATCACCTTTGTATTTCAAGAAACGTTCCGCTATCGTTTATTGCAAAATTATTTGCCAATATCACTACCCGATATGCTATTGTTGAGTTTGTGCCTAAGTCTGATGCCAAAGTGCTGGAGATGCTGCAAAACAGGAAAGACATCTTTGATGATTACCGGGAAGAAGAATTTATTGGCATGTTTCAGGTTTATTTTAAGTTATTACATACGCATGAATGTGCTTCTTCAGGCAGAAAAATATTTTTATGGAAAAAAAGAGGGTAGGCTTGATGGGCCAACCCATCGCCCCTTATGTATTCGGACTATATTTTGTTATTTACCAGTCTTCAAATTCTTTTTCTTCTTTTATACTGGCGGATGCATTTTTATTTATGATCATTTATTGTTTGGTAATCGGTTCTATAATAGCCATACTTGCCAAACTTCTTTTGCTCCGGCATACAACCATTTCAATTCTTGTTTTTGCTGTATTGTTTCTTTTTAGTGACTATTTCCGATATGAAATCAGAGACCATTTATCCATCTTTAGTTTCCGTAACAGACAATATTCTTTATGTCTTTTCTGCTTTATTACCTTGCTTGTGTACATCGAACATAAAATAATGGTACGGAATATGGGCCTCTACAGAATGATAAACAAATGGTGTAATCTTTTTTTATTCTTTCTGATATTCATAGACCTGAGTAATGGATTTTATAATAATTATCATGAACACACTACAGATGGCCGTACTGGTAAAGTGATAAAGAAAGATATTGGTATTGTTTGGGTTTTAATGGATGAATATCCTTCCACAGCATCTTTACAACAGTATTTTAATTATACAGATCCGCTTGATAGTTTCCTAATTGGCGAATATTTTCTCTTCTTAGAATCAATTAAATCCATATACGCCGCAACAATATTTTCCGTTAACGCTATCTTTAATTATGATGATTCTATACGGCCGAAAAGCTATGCTTCTTCTATACATAGGCTTCAAAGAAGCAAATGGGCCGCCGATATCGACCATAGTAAGGCGAAATTTTTAAATCTCGACTTTCTAACAATCGGGAGCCAGCCGAAACTGATGGAACTCTTTTATTTTCCGGATACCTATGGCAAGCAGTTGTTGTATGGAAGTTTATTTTTTAATGCGGTTGTGGCCCAAAGGAGCGGGGAAGTAGACAGGTATAATACATTGGTTAATAAAAGCCTGGATAGTGTATTGCATAAGGATCCAGATGGATATAAGCTGATATGGGCACATTTTCTCATTCCACATATGCCTTACTCCAGGAATAGACATGGTGAGTTACGGAAGAACAATGGGGAAGCCCATGCGGCAGTAACAGCGAAAAGTCAATATATTGAGTATTTAGAGTATGGAAATACATTAATAAAAGCGCTCATTAAAGGGCATCCTATATTGCAAAATAAAATTGTGATTATCAGTGGCGACCATGGTGTGCGGTTTCCTTTTGTGAATAAGGCAGACTGGAAAAAACCATATTTTGCCATCCATTACCCGTCTGCTTTTGATACTGCTTCGCTTAAAAAAATAAAATATATTTCACAATTGCCGGACTGGTTGGGGAATTAATAAAATATTTACCCGGTAGAGATAATGCTAAATATGAGTTTAGATTAATGATAATATAACTACTCCCGGATACCTGCTTTGTATTCAGCTTTATAACCCTTTCCCTCCAACCGCCTTCAATGTAACCTGTTTAGGTGGGGAAGCGATTAGCGGCATGGCTTCAGTAACAACCTCTTTGGTCCCATCAAGGGTTAAAGAAATGGCATAGTCCTCCTGGGTGTTCCAGAGCTCTGTTACCCAGATAATGTCTTTATTCTCCGGAGCGTGGTTAATAATACATAACCGGCAACCTTTGGTATCGGATACTATATGGTTAGCTTTCATTAATATCTCTATCAATGCATTCCCCTTATGGGTATGCGTAATGAAGCGGGTGTAAAGAGCGTATTGAGACATAATAAGTGGTTTATTACTTATAAGTTTTAAAATAATCACTCCACCCACATCTCATCACAGGCAATCATCGGTTTTTTATATTTATGATAACGCCAGCTAGGCAGGGAGGGCCAGTTGGTGGCTTTAACTTTAATATAGCGTATGTTATCATTTAAGGAAAAACGGATGGGCATAAAATTTACGGTATAGTCCTCCTCACTCATTTTATTGATAATGGTATTGAGTGCATGATACCTGATGCCATCACCTGATACTTCTACACTAACGCCAGATGGGCGGAATATCCAGTGACGTGCATCTTCCAAAAAATGCATGGTAATGGCCGTCACTTTTTTGATCGTACCCAAATCTACAGATGCTTCCATGGGAACGCCATAAAAGCAAAGCCAGTTATAACTAAAATCTTCATACCCCGGTGTTTCGTCTACCAGTGTCCTTTCTTTTTTTGAGGGATATTCAGGCGCGTATGCATACGCAAGTTTTACTGTTGCATTAACCGCAAGATTATTACCCGGCCCTGTTTTAAAAATAGCCTCCCACTGCGAGGCATATTTTGCAGGTGAGATGCCATCTTCAGAAAATTCTTTCACCCCTGCATCTATACACATGGAAGCAAAGCGTTCCACACGTTTGGGTAACCCCGGTCGAACAATAAATGCTCCATTACCATTTTTTTCAAATACCCCATGTTGATCTTTCCCATAGAATTTTGCCTGTTGCAGGTAAACATATTCCTGTGATAAACGAATTGCCTGCACATGCCGGAAAGAGGAATGGTCATTTTCTACCAGTTGTTCTGCTTTATCCATCAGTTGGCTATACACTTCCATATTTACGGGCGAAAGATAACCGGCATGGTCATTTACAGGGTTGCCATAAATATCCAGATTGGTGATACTATTGCGCACATTTTTTTGTAAAAGGGATAGGTAATTCATGATTACAGGAGCAGCCTTTCCATAATAACCCTGGAGAAAATCATTGATAAGACTGTCTGCATTAGCTGATGGGTTCCATAAAAGTTTAGCATACATATATGCTTTTAATTCTGCCATATCACTGTGTGTATTACCACTACCCTGTTCAAATACCCCGGTAATGCCCTTTCGTACAAACAAATCAATATTAGGTTTGACTGTGTTCAAGACAGAAAAAGGAGTAAGATAATTGGTGAACTGCGTACAATAGTCCCAAACAAATAAATGCGACACCTTCTCTTTCCATTTTAACAGGTTATTCCTGAAAGTGGCTGCAGTGCGTTCTGTTTCGAGGGAATTTGTTCTGTAAGCATCAATACTGCTGAGCATAATGGAAACGTTAGAAGCGGCGTGTGTATTACTGGTAGCACGGGCACTATAACCATACGCAAGAGTGGTGATTATTTTATGCGGAAAATGTGCCGCAACTGCATTTACAAAATGTATCAACGAGCCTTGCGGGCCGCCATCTGTTTCATCAAGCTTTTTACAATTATCACATTCGCAGTTACCGATATCATCGTTAGGACTAACCGACCAATACAAAGCATCCGGATTTTCATTCATCAGTTTTTGCAATTTGTCGACCGTTATTTTTAATACCATACTGTTGCTAAGGCATAATTGCAAAGGCACTCTTTGCTGATTTACCAATGAAAAATATTCGGGGTGCCTGCGATAATAAACGGATGGAGGCAGCAATTTATAAAAGGAATGTCCCCATATTCCCCAAAGACTTTCAAATCGATGGAGTTTATGCCAGTCTAAATATTCATCGTCGAAAGAAGCAGGCAGGTAAACTTCCCTATATTGAAGTATAGGTTTTTCTATTAGAGAGATATCAGATGAAATGATTAATGTAGAGGACTTTGGTACGAAAGCAGTATGACCATCCCATTTCCTGCATCCCAGGTATTTTTCAATAAATGTATACACCCCATATAACGTGCCGTTTCCCTTGTTGCCTGCGATCAGTATATTTTTTTGAACAGTACGGATAATAAATCCATCATCGGGAAGTGTGGCCATTTCTTTGGTGTTAAATACGGGAAAGCCGGCCCCTATAAAAAACCCGGGTAAGCGAGTATCTTTATTATTTGCATGGTCAATCAGTAAACGTACACCTGTTACGCGAAAAAAATAATCCTGTAAAACAACTGCCGCTTTTGTTTCTGTCTTTAAGGGTTTTGACGGGAGATAAATTTTGTAAGTGGATGAACCCTCTCTTGCCAATTCTATTTGCTGAGCGGAACATGACATAGTGCCTATTGCAAAAAAAGTTAATAAAAATAACCAATGAAATATATGATATTGCCTGCTTACCTGCATAATCAAAAGTTCCGGAAAAATATTATATAGACATGATATTGGTTGAAAGTCGTTGCGGGTGCCACCTGTAAGTTAGTATAATTATGGAAAGCCTGAAAAGTAGTTTTACACCTGAATTTTTTTTTTGGAAACCGATCCCCACGGATTTCGAAACGAAACCGGAAAAATTATTGAAATTATAATTTAGGCTTTGGTCATCTGGAATGCTGCCTAAGCCTGCTATAGCCGATAGGTAATCGTTTTTATTATTTAAGTATTGCCTTGCAGTGAGCTGGTAAGATGGGTATCCGTTTTTTGTGTTATATGTATAAAACCGCGGAGATTCTGCCATGTACTCTTAATATATTTTACCTATTGAACCCATAGCTGTATAATTATTAAGCGAATCAAAACCCAGATACCGGGCACCTATTTCTGTTTCCCATCCTTTTTTTAAAATTTCGAAAAGGAGAGCATCCCGCCTGCCAGTAAAGAAAGACAATACATGTATAGCGATTTATGAAAAGGTTGGCATAATCGTTACTGTCATGCATATAATAGGCATCAAATCCAGCCTGAATGCCGGTGACGGCATTACGATCACCGTAGTTTAACTTTGCCGTGATTGATCCTTTTTCAAATCGCCGCATATACTGTAATCCTGTTAGGAATGCATATTGTGAAGAAGACGGAAAGAATGAATGCAGGTACGAAATACCTATTTGGTTCTTATACGTTTTGTCTTTTAAGTAATCTGCATAGTCAGAAATAGTTTTCGATGGATGCAGTTGCAGTAAACGGTGGCCGACAAAAGGCAAGTCCGTCCTGTTTCAATACCTCATGTGCTGATGCTTTTTTGATCAGCAGGTATTCATTATTGCTGTCTAACTGCAATCCCATATTGGCATAATAAACAGACGAATCATATTGCTTTTTACAAAATATATCACCGATAGGTTTATAAGGGCAAATGTATCTTTTGGTGCAAAAGTATAGGCAGTGAAGAAGGTATTTTTTGCATAATATTTTTGTCCTACGATAATAGTTTGATCCCCGCCAAACCTATCATAAACGAGGGTTTATCTGACCAACGGGATGTAGGGCAATCAGGACATGATTTCCTTAGTGCTGTGAAATATACAAGGCTGAATATTGATATACAATTTGCGCTGGGTATGCGCCCACACGATCACTCTGTTAATAACCTGGTATCTTTTTTTTAAAATTATGTATATAGATCTGCGGGTGTAACTGTTACTTTAAAACAGGTGGGTTCTATTGCCAAAGCAAAAATTACCACGCAGGATGCGGACTCTTTTGCACTTAAAAACAGGGGTTTGTATGCGGAAGGAAACCTTGTAACACTTTATATTTATTTTGCTGATGCTGCTTTCGCTAGGTTCTGGATAGGGGGTATTGGTTACCGAAATAGCGCCATGGTGGTTTTTGAAAAAACGATCCTGGAAAATACGAAGGGTGCAAGTGAGGCCGACAGGATAAAAATGGAAACCGGTATTGTAAAACATGAAGCGGGACATTTACTGGGATTGGTAAACAATGGAACTGCCATGCAAATACCTTATGAGGACCTATCACAAAAATTTCATTGCAGTAACAGGAACTGAGTGATGTATTAGGCTATTGAAGCAGGAATGGTCAGTAATTAGGATAACTCTTTGCCTTTACTCGATGCTAATTGTATGCGGGATCTAAAAGCATATTGGGAGGCAGAATATTTTTTTTGAGCTAGGGGGGTTACTTTCTTGTATTCAATTAGCTTACACATTCTTTTTTGACTATTTTATTTGAACTGCTTGAAAGGTAAAAGAGCAAATAATTATATATGACATTCTTAACCTTATTCCCGTTCTCGTAACCTTTTTTCCCGATTGTATAAGCAATCATCTCAATACTCATTCACATTTGCAGACTAAAGTGGATACTAATGAGCATAAAATATTTTTTGATAGTCCTTTTCCCTATAAGCGCAGCGGCACAACCAGTAAATGACACCGGTAAAATTATTGTACTAAAAGAGGTAAGTGTTACCGGAATCAGAACGGTGCGGGGCACTGGCCATATGCCTGAAGTAAAAGATGGAATTATTTATGCTGGAAAAAAAAACGAAGTAATACTGGTAGATAGCCTGGATGCGAATAAGGCTATGAATAATACAAGACAAATATTGGGAAGAATTCCCGGATTAAATATAGTAGAAACTGAAACAGGAGGTTTTACGGCCAATGGTATCGCCACAAGAGGGCTTAATCCTACACAAAGTATTGAAATGAATACGCGGCAGAATGGGTATAACATCAGTGCCGATATTTTTGGATACAATGAAGCCTACTATATTCCTCCTATGGAAGCGGTAAGGCGAATAGAAATGGTTAGAGGTGCTGCGTCCCTTCAATTTGGATCGCAGTTTGGCGGAATGGTTAATTATGTTGTAAACGACGCCCCTAAAAATAAAACGTTTGAGTTCTATACTTCTCAAACCGTAGGAAGTTTTGGGTTGTTCAATACGTTCAATTCGGTTGCAGGTACCATAAAAAAATGGAGCTATTATGGCTTTGTTCAATATCGCACCATGAATGGCTGGAGACCTAATAGCGGCCAAAATCAATTATCCGCTTTTGGTAAAATACAGTATAACTCTTCAACTAAATTGAATGTTGGTATAGAATATTCTTTACTCCGAAACAGGATACAAATGCCGGGAGGGCTTACAGATATTATGTTTGAAGCAAATCCCCGGAGTTCTTTCAGAGGTAGGAACTGGTTAAGAAGCCCCTGGAATATCATAGCTGCATATGCTAATTATACGATCTACCCACAAACTTCATTGAGTGTTAAGTCATCCTTGCTATTCAGTAATAGGGCGTTGGTCTGGCGTAATGAAGATGGCGGTGCAGGTGGATTGGATAAAATTGATCCCGTAACAGGCCAGTACGTTCACAGAGAAGTAGAAAATGAAAATATGCATAATACCACCACGGAGATACGGTTACTGCACCATTATAAGTCTGGTAAAATGGATAACATTGTATCAGGAGGTTTGCGCTATGCGTATGCATGGTTTAAAAGACAAGGTGGTGGAGAAGGAACAACAGGAACTGATTTTAATTTATCAGTTAATGGCGAATATGAATATGATCTTGATTTCACAACTACCAATATCGCGCCTTTTATCGAAAATATTTTTAGGGTCAATAACCATTTTACCATTACCCCGGGTTTTCGTTTAGAATACCTAAGAAGTAAAAGCAAAGGTTATAAGGAAGACAATGGCACTAAAATTATTACTAATGAAAATAAAGGTCGTTATATCCCATTGGCAGGAGTAGGGATAGAATACAACACCTCTCCCAATACGAATATCTATGCCAATATTAGCCAGTCATACCGCCCCATTGATTATTCACAGCTAACCGGTTTTGGAATTACTTCCAAAATAGATCCCAATCTGAAAGATGCAAATGGTTTTAATGCCGACCTGGGCTATAGGGGTACCATAAAAAATTACCTGAATTTTGATATTGGGTTATTCTATCTGGCATACAACCAAAGAATTGGTACAGTGCTTATAAATCCGGGTACGGCAAATGAATATACATTTCGAACCAATGTTGCCAATAGCGTTCACAAAGGATTGGAAAGCTATATAGAGTTTAACCTGCTGAAATACCTGAACAGTAATTCAAAAATGGGATTTAGTATTTTTAATTCGTTTTCTTTGATTGATGCGAAATATACTAACGGGCAATTTAAAGATAACAGGGTAGAGGCCGCCGCTAATTATATCAACAGGGTTGGCTTAACGTATACAGACAGAAAACTGTCTGGCACTTTGCAGATGAATAATGTAGGTGATGCTTATGGAGATGCAACGAATGTTAAACAAAGCGCAGATCCGGTGGCAGGTTATATCCCGGCGTATACGGTATTTGATGTAAGTGCTACTTATCGTATCAGTCGTTACTCCTTAAAAGCAGGTATCAATAATATTTCTGATAAAGCCTATTTCACCCGTCGTACCGATGAATACCCGGGCCCGGGTATTATACCATCTATTGGCAGGAGTTTTTATGTTTGCATTGCAATAAAAAACTAGGCGATAATTATTGCTAAACCTGCTTGGCAGAGAATATTTAATAGCAGTATGATAATAATTATAGAAATAGTTGTCTTGGGAATCTACATTTCAAAATGAGAAAATAACCGTTTCCGGAAATCACACTTCTATGTTATTATCAGACATTATTTATAGTCAATATTATAACGATTTTATAACTCATTAATAAAATCGTTAATTTAAAAAGCAATGCGGATTGTTTTGAGACACCAACCTGGGCATAATCAAGCCCCCTCTGATTATGAACGAAGAAATAAAATTCAGGTTCCAGAAAGTGCGAAAAAAAATCAATATTATTCTACATTTTCAAATTCATCATTCAGGCAATCAATTCCTTTTACGGAAATTGCATGGAAAGTATTTTTATTCTGATCAACCCACTATGCATTGATCACATTGGTAAAATAGGCTTTCTATGGTTTTGCATTCACCAATGCAACAACAAATCCATCCGTCTTTGTATTGACCCTCCATTCCCTTAATAAGACACGCATATTTTTATCTATTTTCCCGATATCTAATATTGTCAGTATTTTTTCACCTTACAGAGTGGATATACTGAAAATCACAATTCTGCAACTACCATCGGTGATTTTAGAAAATGCATTTATATGGTCCTTTAACTCCGTAATTACTATGCCTTCCTCCTCCTTGTACTTTATTGAAGACGTCTATATCGCTGATTTTTTTAAAAGTTTTTCCGATCGCTGTCTTAGATTTTTTTAAATCGATCTGCGCCTGTTGGATTGCGAGATATCCAAAACAAAATATAAAAAAAATTTTTCATTGAAAGTATTTGTATGGATAAGATAATCCTTTTTGGGTTCAATTCATTAAGTTGTTGTTTAAGAATACAACTTGACGAAAGACAGCAAATTGTATATGTAATTTTTATTATTGTTGTATTTATATCATTGTGATCAAGTTAGTAAAGTAAGTGGTCTCCTATGTATTCCTCTTTCGTATAGTCCAGAAGGTCTCATTCTGCTTTATTTGCCCAGATTATGATGCCACTGCCATTTACCCTAAGCATGGATACAGCAGCATTTTGAAAAAAAATCTGCTAATTCTGCAAGCTTGGCAGCCAGGGTTTCTTCTCATTGTTTTGCCTCGGCCAACTCCTTTTGAAGGGTGATTACACCTTCCATAGTTGCAGTTTGTTAAGTTATAAATATAGAAATGGCCGTATAATAAGAAGTCACCTGTCAAATCCCTTACATCGCAATTATACGGCACTTTTAAATAGCCGCTTCTCTAGAGAGTGGATCTCACCATTCCGAATTTCATGTTCTGCACCGCCAGTAAACCCACGCGAATAATACCTGCCGGGTTCAATATTCAGGAAACCTGCATTTTCTGTCTGCTCAATTTGAAGTCCGGCCGAAAGGGCAATATCCTGACTAACCGCTGCTTTAGTTTCCCAGCCGCAAATTTCGCATGGTCTTATTGTAAAAATGGGCAGGCCTTCCAGATCTACCCTAAAATCCACTTCGTCCGGTTTTTCCAGTGCCTGAGCGCTTCCTTCATATAATTTTTTGTCTAAATAAAATTTGATCTTCATGTCTCTAGTTTTTGATATGATTAAAAATATCATACCAAGCCGGTATTTCATTTCGAATTTAAAAATTTCTTCAAGCAGATTGTCGAGAGATAAAAGTTGTGGATGGACAAAAATGAAAATGCCCCCCTAGTAGGAGGTCGTTTAATACAGTTTTGTAATGATTAAGTAGAGAGTTACCGCCACCTAAACCGCCACGGAAAGAAAACAAAAAGGCCACAACCCGTTGATTTAAAATTGATTATGGCTTTTTAAAAGCTGTATGGGAGTCCTGATTTTTGCTGCCTAAAATTGCCTCAATTTTACACGAACGTTTTGATTTCTATTCGTTTATACCTTTGGAGCTTAAACATCCGTAAGGAGATTTTGAATCGAGATGCGAAATTTCATTCCCCATTGCGTACCCCAAAAATGGGGATGTTTCGGATCTAATATGCGGTACAGTCAGTTGGGCGGTTCATGCGGATAACGGAAGCAAAAACGCACGATAAGAACTTCCTGAAAGACATACAGGTGTCAAAATATAGCATGTTGGTCTTTGATAAGGCATACAATTATTATCAGCAGTTTGCAAAGTGGACAAAGGATGATATTTATTTTGTTACTCGGCAGAAAACAAATGCGGTATATGAAGTAGTCAAAAAAGTGTCGTCTAG
>JAYSXR010000039.1:0-2057 GCA_043717145.1 Chitinophagaceae bacterium
CTGAAGTCTGTTTCAACAAGCAGCTTACTTGTAATGGTACGAATTCCTTTTTCACTTACAAAGCCATTGGGCGCACCTTCTTTTGTTGTGCCATAATAAATTTTGACTTCAAGCGGTAATGATTGTACAAATTGTTCGTCGAGTTTGGCCCGTTTCATCATCACATTATTGGCCCAGGATGTATGCCCGTCTGAGCCACGAAGTACAACGGGTTGGGTTATAAATTCATCCTTATTAAATTCAATTATCAGTTCATCCAAATGCGCCCAGGTGCTGACATTTATCCCATAAATTACCAGTACATCACCCGTTAATCCTTCCTTTTTAAGCAAGCTGTTTTTTGCATACGCCAGCAGTTCGTTTACTGAAATCAGGCGGTCACTGGTGTTGGCTTTAATTAATCCCCTGCCACCGTTAATGCCATGGTTATGACTGTCTATAAAACCCGGCATTAAAAAATTTCCATTGCAATCAATTTGTTCAGCAGTGGCACCGGCAACTTTTTTTACTTCAGTATTTCTGCCCACCGCAATAATTTTCTTTCCTTTAATGGCAATGGCTTCCGCATAAGGATGCTGTATATCTGCCGTAAATATCCGGGCATTATATAAAACTTTTACCTGTGCGTTGCAAATAAATGGCAAGATAAAAAGCAAGAGGAACGGAAGGTATATTGGTTTCTTATTAAAGAAAAAAATGAATTGGTGCACTACTGTTTGTTTTTAGTTGTTTAATTGAAAAAGAGAAGAAATAGAATCTTCCCATTTATTTTATTTCCGTATCTACTCCCGTCATTTGCCAGCGAACCAATGACACGGGAATTATACCGGTTGAATAAAAATCCTCAAAGAAATTATAGAGTTTAAAATTATTGAGTTGCTTCCGTCCCATATCCATCATCAATTGTTCAATGAGGTACTTGCCTGTTACATAGCTGGAGCCATAGCCAGGCTGACGCAGGTACAGATGTTGTTCAAACCCCACCAGGCTTTCATCTCCGGTCCAGCCTTTGGGTGTCCACTCCACCTGGAATTTTCTTGCTTGTTCGTAGTTAATCATATTGGCCTGTGCATACAAAGACGCAAGACCCCGGGCACAACGTTGTGCCAGCATTATCCAAACTAATTCTCTTGCTCTTGGATTATCGTCCCACAAACCTGCATGCATAAAAGTTTCTTCCATACAGGTTGCCAATCCTTCTGAGCGTTGCATCCACATATTATAAGGCAGTGCGTTGCGGCGTAATAAACTTTCATGAGGCTCTTCTTTCATCCGTGCAATTTCAAACCAGTGTGTGGAATGAGCATACAAAACAGCCGGCGCCCGATGACTGATATTGGCAAAGAAATTTCTTTTCTCTTCCGGTATAAATTCGCCGATATGCCGGCGAAGACCGGGTTCCATATAATCTTTTACGGGTAAAATTTTTGCTGCTTTTAAAAAGTCCATCAGTTTTTTTACAGATAAATCTGTTTGCTGATTAAACTCTTCTACGCTTGAAAATGCGTTCAGCTCCGGCAAGTTTTTGTTACGTTCTCTTTCTAATTGTAAGGAGGAATAAGCACGGGTTAACTCCCGTTGCAATAAGCTAACTTCTTCCCCCCATGACAGGGGCGTCAATAATACATTGCGCAAATGCCAGGTGTAATTTTCTTTACCAATTCCGGATGGACCTTTTTTATTGGGAAGTTGTTTTTGCAGCCATGCAATCAATTGTACACTTGCACTCTTTGCATTGGCAACTGCATCTTGTAACAATTTGCTATTTGCAATTTTTTTCTTTTCCAACTCTTCCAGCATGGTTAGCTGGTCTTGCATATTGCCGATACCTGCCCTCCACAAATCTTTTGCATTGCCGGTGAGATTTATTTTTGCCTGTTTATACAACGGCGAAATAATTTGCAGTTGTGCAGCTAGTTTTTTTTCATCATCAGCGGATAAAGGGAAGTCATATTTCCACAACTCAATGGCTGCATTGCTGGTAGGCCCTTCGTGGTCGGGTGTATCACTCTGCTCATTAAAAACAATGGCATAAAAAGCCGGGTCACGAACCCATG
>JAYSXR010000381.1:0-21197 GCA_043717145.1 Chitinophagaceae bacterium
CATTGCAAACGGACAGTTGCCTTTTGGCCGTTATCATTTATTACCTCGCCCCAAACCAGGCTTTTAGCTTCAGCACGCATTTCATCAGAAGGACCGGCCGGCTTTTGTTTAATCTTTGCTTTGACCCGGTTACGGATAAAGGAAGAACGTAATAACCAATTATACAAGCTTTGCCACTTCAACATAGAAAAAGTTTTGGGCGAGCTTCCGGCATATGTTTCAATATTAGGAATACCTGTCGTTGTGAAAGCTGTTGAAACATCGCCCCAGGGAATACACATAACAAATAATTTCTTTATCCCAAAGTCAATCCAAAACCCTTTATGGCCCAATGGCTTTCTGATGATCTTTCCATTTTCGCGAACTGCCCCACCTTCGCCAAGGCCCTCAGCCATTGTAACTGCCGTGCCATGCGATAATTTTCCTCCTACAGTTGCAAATGCCAGTTTTAAATGTGTAGCATCCGGTAATTGATTTTTTAGATAAAGGGCTGTACAATCTGTAGGAACTACATCAAACCCAACACCGGGCATAATCATAATTCCTGCTTCTTTTGCCCTGGCATCATATCGTTTGGCCTGCTCAAATACATCAATTTCCCCGGTAATATCCAAATAATGCGTTTTTGTAGCCAAACAGGCTTCTATCATTGCTGTAGAGGTAAACCGGAACGGACCCGCTGCATGGAGTACTGCGGGCACTTCTGCTAAGGCTTTATGCAATGCCTCCCTGTCCGACAGGTCAATTACTTTGTAAGGCAGGTTTACTATCGCACTCAATGCCTTCAGCGAGGCTTCATTTCGACCGGCTAAGATGGGCTGAAGGCCGTAGACGGCTGCCATCTTTGCAATCAATTGTCCGGTGTAACCATTTGCTCCATAAAGCAGGAAAGAATTGATTTTCATGCTGAAATGTACAAACAAAGCAGCTTATTTCAACAAATAGCGGACATAAAAAAAGGGAGTATTGCTACTCCCCTTCTTTCCTTTAACTCAACAAATTAAAACTGTTTATTTATGCAACTTAATTACACCTACTAAAGTTTCTTTTGGTGCAGTTACCACTACATTTGAAATTGTTGTATCTGCATATCCGTTAGAGGCATTTATGAAAACGGAATAGGTTCCATTTTTTAATCCTCTTAATCTAAAATATCCTTCCTTATCAGGCAATGCATAGGCGGTATCTTTTGCGTTGTAGACAGTGAGCACAGCAGCTCCGTCATTAGGTCCTACTTTACCGGCAATACTACCCGTTGTGTTCACAGTAAAGAAGTGAAATACTGGGCGCAAATAAAATTTATTATCTCTTTCCTGAACAATTGAACGGGTTACATCAAAATCCAACCACAATTGTTTTTTACCTGGAAGGTATTCATGACACTCATCACCTTTCAATTTGATCAAAATATAATTAAGTGCATTTGCAGGAAGATAAACAGGATAAGAAATACTGTCTTTCACTAAAGAATTGTTCGTGCCGACTTCTATTTTAATCAATCGGATAGCTCCTTTGGAAATACCCGATGCTGCCAATAAAGTATCTGCACCATTGCGTAACTTTAATATATCATATACGCCTGCTTTCACATTCAGGTTTGTCCAAACAAAACAAGAATCTTTTTTCTGGTCATTATCACCATGACGATCCCAGTCATCATTATCGTGATGGCGTGTATCTGCACAGGTATCTACCAATACTTTTACCGACCGGATATCAATCAATACCTTATCGAATAACCCCGGTCCATCTGTTAAATACAGAGAGAGATGTTGTTGCCCGGCAGGAACTGCTGAATCAATTGACGCACTTTTATTACAGGCTATCATCAAGAATGATACAGCAAAAGCCATGATGGCTGGAAAGAATAGATGTTTGTTTTTCATGTGTTTTTGTTTTAGAGTAGCATTTTTACCATCAAAAAAAATATGTTTAGAAATGATTACTTGGTTTTATAAGAGATACAATAACCGTACTATATGTTTACTAAAGGTTTGTTAAAGCGCCGATTCCATACTTTCTGATCCTTTTTTACTGTTAAAACTTATCCCCTCAAACCTTATCGTCTTTTTACTGTTGTGACTTTTTCTATTTGCAATTTTGGTAGGAAATATTATTGCAGTTCACCGGGGGATAGATTTCTTAGTTAACTTGTCCTTAACCAATGATTGCTTCATGAAAAAGATACCAGGCCTAGTTACAGCGCTGCTTATATGCAATACTATTTTTTCGCAAAATTTATCAGATACAGAAAAGAAGCTCATAACTTATATAAATCAGCATTTAGCGCAGGCAGAACAATTATTGGAAGATGTGGTAAATATCAATAGTGGCACCCTGAATAAAGAAGGAGTAAAAAAAGTAGGGGCTGTATTTACCAAAGAATTTACAAAAGCAGGATTTATCACTGAATGGGTAGCATTACCCAATTCACTAAACCGGGCCGGACATTTAGTCGCCACCCGTAAAGGCAAAAAGGGCAAGCGCATTTTTATCATTGGTCACCTGGATACCGTTTTCGAACCGGATATGCCGTTCTCACCCTACACTAAACTCAATGATTCTACCGCTACAGGCCAGGGTGCTAATGATATGAAGGGTGGCGATGTGATTGTAATTACGGCTTTGCAGGCCCTGCAATCAATGGGTCTATTAAACGATGCCACCATTACCGTTTATTTTACGGGGGATGAGGAAAAAGCCGGTATCCCTTCCAGTGTTAGCCGAAAGGATTTTATTGAACGGGCTAAAAACAGCGAGATAGCATTAGGTTTTGAAGGTGCCCAGGGTTTGCATACCGTGGCAACAGCGCGCAGAGGTGCCAGCAGCTGGGACCTGACTGTCACCGCTAAAACAGGTCATTCATCGGGGGTATTCAGTAATGGTGCGGGTTATGGGGCTATTTACGAGGCGGCGAGGATATTAAACCAGTTTCGCGAAGAATTAAGTACAGAAAAATATCTGACATGTAACCCTGGGCTGATTATTGGGGGGTCTGATATGCAGTATGATGAGAAAAAAGCAAAGGGGGAAGCAATCGGCAAAACAAATATCATATCACCCGGTGTAGTGGTAACAGGCGATTTGCGATTTTTAACTGAATCACAAAAAGAATCCGCCCGTGAAAAGATGCGAACGATAGTTATGAAGAATTTAAATGGCACCCATGCTGAAATAAAATTCAGGGATGGCATACCTTCAATGGAACCTACTGAGGGAAATAACCGCCTGGTAAAAATTATAGATCAGGCAACAAAAGATATGGGTATTGGAGATACGCAGGCCGGCGACCCGGGATCAAGAGGTGCTGGGGATATTTCGTATGTAGCCAAATACGTGGATTGTATTGACGGGTTAGGTGCTTCCGGTCAAGGCGCACATGCACCGGGCGAAACCATTAACCTGAAGGAATTACCATTTTTAATACAGAGAGCTGCTATTCTTATCTATCGCTTTACAAATACTAAATAAAATATAACACTATGAGAAAAAAAAGCACAATCCTTTTCGCAATTACCTGCGCCCTGTTTTTTTCTGTACCTGCTGCCTATGCATACAAAGCAGAAAAAAGAGATTATTATGAAATAAAATTATATCGTCTTTCTACCAATGAACAGGTGAAAAAAGTAGATGAATTTCTGCAGAATGCTTATTTACCTGCACTTCACAGATTAGGTATTAGTAAAGTGGGGGTATTTCATCCGGTAGTAAATGATACAGCAGCAGACAAAAGAATATATGTTTTCATTCCATTGCATTCACTAGACCAGGTGAATATGGTGGAAGACATGTTGGTAAAAGATAAAGAACTTACCAAAGCAGGTGATATGTATTGGAATGCCGCTTACAATGCAGTTCCCTATAACCGGATTGAAACGATTGTATTGAAAGCATTTCCAATGAATTTGACTTACGCTATACCTTCTTTAACTGGCAAGAAAACAGAAAGGGTGTATGAATTGCGCAGTTATGAGGGTGGGACAGAAAGATTATATCGTCAAAAAGTGAAAATGTTTAATGAAGGCGGGGAGATCTCCCTGTTCAAGCGATTGAATTTTAATGCTGTATTTTATGCAGAAGTACTTGTCGGAAGCCATATGCCTAACCTCATGTATATGACCAGCTTTAATAATATGGCCGATCGCGATCAACACTGGAAAGTATTTGGCGCTGACGCTGAATGGAACAAGCTTAAAGTAGTACCGGAATATTTAAATACGGTTTCAAAAAATGACCCTATTTTATTAAACCCGGCGGATTTCTCTGAACTATAAAGTAAAAAAATAAACGGCCAGTGGAAAAAACCATTGGCCGTTTATGTGAAATATTGCAGCGTTGGTTTACTGGCAACTGTTATATTTTTCTACAGCTTTTTCAAGCTGAGCATAATTTAATTGTTTGTTTTTGAAATCTGCAACAACAGCGGGGCAACCTGCAAAAGCTGCGGAAATGAATGTTTCAACATTCTTTTGCGTTACCCATGATAGCTTACTATCAGCGCCGTTTTGTATATAATAATCTCCTGCCTTGCCTTCTGCAGTGGTAACCATTAAGGCTTCTGCCCCATTGTATATCATTTTCCCACTATTATCTGTTACCCGCTGGTAAAGGCTCGCTTTATTACCAGAAGTAATTACTTTATAAAAGTCACTGGCAAAAGAAATATAGTTAACACCATTCAACGTAAACCCTGAAAGTTCTGCCGGTGTATATATTTTCTTTTGTCCGGTTGACGAGGTAAATAATATAATGCCTTTGTTTTTGGACTGGTCTTTAATAGTACCATCCAGTTTTTCATTTGTAGCGGTAACAATGGAGCCTTTTTGAAAGTCGGAACTTTTGGTTTGTGACTCGGCCATGAAAGGCGATACGGTTGCTGCCAATAACAGCGATACAATCATTTTTTTCATACTGTTTTATTTAAAATTTTAATTTTACTTACTAATAAGTAAGTTTTACTGGTAAAAAAAATACCTATTTAAGTTGACGGATGAGCGCGCGTTTTATTGTATCGTAATCTTTTTTTCCTGAAATCCTGGCCAATTGTACGCCTGCTGCGAGGTTGGTCATGATAAGCAAGGCTTGCGTACGGGGTGATTCAGGGAAAATCAGTTCACCGCTTTTCTTTCCTTGCTGAAGCGTTGTTTCCACCATGCTCAACACTAGTTCAATAAGTTGTGTTGTCTTTTCCTTGACCGACTCTGGTAAAGTATTATAATCAGATGCTACCGACCCAATGATGCAAATGCTTTTATTATCTACCAAACAGGAGTACTTCTCAATAAATTTTTCCAGTTTCCCGATGGCCGGGAGCCCGGATGCTTGTAATTGTTTACCGAGCGATATATAATCATTGATGTAATCTTCCAGGATCCCCGCTAACAAATCTTCTTTGCACCTGAAATGATAGTGAACCGCCGCATTTTTTATATTAAGCTGTTTAGATATATCTGCGTAGCTAAAAGCATTATAGCCGTAAAGTTTGATCAGTTCCTTTCCTATTCGGACGATTTCTTCTTTGGTATCTTTGTTTCTGGCGTTCACCATATGAAATTAATAATTACTTACTAATAAGTAAGTTTTATTGACTACTATTTTTCCACATTTTTCCGCAAGGCTTTATGGTTGTATACCATAGCCACAAAATCCTGATACTTAGATAAGGCTGTAACTGCCTGTGCCATTCTTTTAGCCACAGCCTCTTCGCCTTTTACGCCACCAAACCATTTTATATAATAATTACGTTGAGAGGGCTTGAGCTGGTTAAAAAAAATCTTTGCTTTAGGCTCATCGCCCAAACATTCCAAAAAAGCTGTTGGAACGACAAGTTGATTTGTATCTAAGGTTAACTGCACCTCCAGCATCCCGCCTTTCTTTTTATGGGTACCCTTGCGCATAGAAGCATTCAATGGCATGATAAACCCACCATTTCCCATCGGTAATACCGCAATTCCCGAAATGGGATGCTTATCCAATTTTCCCATTATCCGAAAGGATTTTTTATTGCCCGGTTTTAGTTGCTCCGCTATGTCAACCGGTATTTCAATATATGTCCAGCCGGATTTCTCACCTTTCGCTCCAAATTGGTGTATCGTAGTTGTGAATTTTACCATACTGATGTCAGCGAATGTGGTCAATGCAATAATAACTGATAATGATGCAGGGTTAATTAAACCTACCCGTTCCTTTTATCAATCTGTAAGGTTTATTAAAAAAGTCAGCTACGGTCGTGTTAAACACATCCTTGTATACAACAGGCGTACTATGGCCCGAATCAGGTAATATCCATAAATAAGCTTTAGGTATGGAGTGATAAATAAGCATGGTATGTTCTTCTCTTATCACATCATGGTCACCACCAATTACCAGCGTTGGACATTTGATAGCTGACAAAGAATTTACAGGTATATGTGGCTGTTCACATAAAAGACGTAATAATTTCCAGCTTTCCCTATCTGCAGCTGTTTTATTGGTTTTTGCTTTAAGTGCGGTATAGGGAGGTCCGACAATATCCCATACTTCTTTAAAAACCGCATTGGTATCTGGTTCCAGATTAGCCCCGGTTACCGCCAGTTTCTTTACTTTTTCAGGATGCCGCATGGCAAGTAATAAACCATTGATGCCACCATCGCTCCACCCTAACACATCGGCAGAGTCAATATGCATGGCAGTTAATAAAGCGGCATAATCATCTGCCATCATTTCGTAGGTTAATGAGTCACCGGTATCCACCGACTTACCCTGTGCCCGACTGTCGGCAATGATGACTTTATATTTTGTAGAGAAATAAGGGATGTTATACATAAAATTTGCGATGGATCCGCCATTACCGTGAATGATGAGTAATGGCTGGCCCTGTCCATATACTTCACAATACATTTTAAAGCCGCGAATATTATAATACTTACCGGCTGCACTATTATCACCATATTCAATAGCTTCTTTTGAAGCAACTTGTGCAAACAGGCCGGATGAAAAAAGAACTGCAGTGAAACATACGCTGAATAGTTTTTTCATAAAGTGTGATTTAAAAGTCAATTTAAGACAAAAATTAATAAAGTGCCTTATTGCTCATTATTTCTTCTGAAGCCAATTCTTTGCATTTCAGGCTGGAGTGGAGTATGCAGTTGTTTCAGGTACAAGAAGATGGGTTCTATGTGTTAGTCGTGCCTGCACAATTTCTTTTCAATTTTTTCCAATTCTAAGAGGATGCCATTATGGTTCTGTTAATAGAGAGATCAGTGTAAAATAGGATAGAAACAAAAAGGAGGAAAGTGTATTTACCGCATGTAGTATACCTGTGAACTAGCCATTATTTTTGCTATCATTAAAAAAGCCAGGGTTTTCACCCCGGCTATATACTTACCACTTACTACTCACTTTCATTTTACTCCGTCATCCTCATTTCTAAAAACCACAATCCCATCAAATACATCTACCATTACGGGTTTGGTTTTATCTATATCGCCTGCCAATATCCTTTTACTTAAGGCATTGACAATTTGTTTTTGTATCAGTCTTTTTAAGGGCCTTGCACCAAATTGCGGGTCATAGCCTTGTTCAGTAAGAAATTCCAGCAGGTATTCACTGTACGTGAGCGTTATCCCGTTTTCTGCCACCAAATGTTTTAATAAGTCTAACTGGATCTTCACGATTCCCATGATCTGTTTCTTCATCAAAGGGCTGAACATGATGATCTCATCTACCCTGTTTAAAAACTCAGGACGGATAGTTTGACGTAACAGATTCATCACTTCTATTTTGGCTTTATCGGTTATTTCTTCTACATTATCGTCATTCACATTTTCAAATGCATCCTGTATAAGATGACTACCGATATTACTGGTCATGATGATGATTGTATTCTTAAAATTTACTACGCGGCCTTTGTTATCTGTTAAGCGGCCATCATCTAGTACCTGCAATAAAATATTCCATACATCGGGGTGGGCTTTTTCAATTTCATCTAACAGGACGACACTGTAGGGTTTGCGGCGAACAGCTTCGGTTAACTGCCCACCTTCATCATAACCCACATACCCCGGAGGGGCACCTATTAAGCGCGATACGGTATGTTTTTCCTGGTACTCACTCATATCAATACGCGTCATCATACCTTCGTCATCAAATAGGTATTCGGCCAATGCTTTAGCCAGTTCTGTTTTACCGACACCCGTTGTACCTAAGAATATAAACGAGCCTATCGGTTTTTTGGGGTCTTGCAACCCAGCGCGGCTCCTGCGGATGGCATCGGCTACTGCGGTGATTGCTTCTTCCTGACCAATTACTTTGTTATGCAATTCATCTTCGAGATATAATAATTTTTCCCTTTCGCCCTGCAACATTTTAGCAACGGGAATACCCGTTGATTTAGCAACATTTTCTGCAATATCTTCTGCATCCACTTCTTCTTTCAGTAACCGCTTATCGGTAGAACTATCAATCTGTAAGGTTATCTGGACAATCAATTCTTCCTGCTCTTTTATCTTACCATAACGTATCTCAGCTACTTTACCATATTCGCCATTACGTTCAGCCTGCTCTGCCTCGTGTTTAAGTTCTTCAATAGTTGCTTTGGCAGTTTGCACTTTTTCTACCAGATCTTTTTCCTGTTTCCATTTTGATTTCAGGGTATCCCTTTCAACAGACAGATTGCTGATTTCTATATTTAGCTCTTTCAGTTTGCTTTCGTCATTTTCACGTTTAATGGCTTCCCGCTCAATTTCCAGTTGACGGATCTGCCTTTCCAGTTTATCCAGTTCCTCGGGCATTGAATTCATTTCGAGCCGAAGTTTGGCCGCACTTTCATCTATCAGGTCAATCGCTTTATCAGGCAGGAAACGATCTGTCATATACCGGCTTGATAATTCTACCGCGGCAATAATCGCTTCATCCTTAATACGAACGTGGTGGTGTGTTTCGTACCGGTCTTTCAACCCACGCAAAATAGACACCGCATCTTCTATACTGGGTTCATTGATCATTACTTTTTGAAAACGGCGTTCCAATGCTTTATCTTTCTCAAAATATTTCTGGTATTCATTGAGTGTCGTGGCACCAATCGCTCTCAGTTCTCCACGAGCCAGGGCTGGTTTTAAAATATTGGCGGCATCCATTGCACCTTCACCACCACCTGCCCCGATCAGCGTATGTATCTCATCAATAAACAGAATGATCTCGCCATCACTGGTTGCTACTTCTTTCACTACCCCTTTTAACCGTTCTTCAAATTCTCCTTTGTATTTTGCTCCGGCAATTAACTGGCCCATATCTAGCGCAAAAATGGTCTTCGATTTTAAATTATCGGGTACATCCCCATTAATAATCCGCATGGCCAAGCCTTCTACAATAGCTGTTTTACCAACACCGGGTTCCCCTACCAGTATCGGGTTATTCTTGGTGCGGCGGGTTAAAATGTGTAATGTTCTTCGTATTTCTTCATCACGTCCAATAACAGGATCCAGTTTTCCCTGCCTTGCCAGTTCATTCAAGTTTTTCGCAAACTTATTCAGCATGTTCAATTGCGTTTCCTGGGTTTGCGATTGAATCGTTTCGCCTTTCCGCAGGTCTTTGATAGCTGTGATCAATCCTTTCTCTGTAAGTCCTGCTGCTTTTAAGGTTTTCGCTGTATCATCATTTACCTGTAGCAAAGCGAGCAATAAATGCTCTGTACTGATAAATTCATCTTTAAATTCTTTCAAAACAGTATTGGCTTTCAGGAAAACAGTATTCAAATCCCTGCTCACATTTTGTGCGGGTTCCCCACTTTGTGTTTTAGGAAGTTTGGCAATACTTTCATCTACTTTAGTTTCGGTAAAAGCAGTATTGATATTATTCCTTTTTAAAAGAAATTCTACTGGACTATCCTTATCAGCCAATAATGCTTTTAACAGGTGATTGGTTTCCATATTCGGGTTACCGTTATTAAATGCTACCTGTTGTGCCGCCTGAATGGTTTCCTGCGCCTTAATGGTATAATTGTTTAGATTCATATGACTTATTTAAGGGTATATTAGTTTATAAAATTTACATAACAACTTTTAAATACTGACCGATTCAGCTTTACTTGCAGCTGCCTGTTATCCGATAAATGAAAGATGTATACTTTTTATCGTTTTTCAGCTTATAGAAAGTTAAAATCCCTCTCCGTTAAAAAGTATCATTCAATTCTAGGGATGACTACTAATTTTCAAATAACTTTAAACCTGATTGCAAACCTCACTCCAACACATAAATTCGGAAAATATGTCTGTAAAACAAGAATTTACCTGCGTAAAAGTCAGTGCAGCATTGCTTTTCATGCTATTCTTTCAGTTAGCCAATTCGCAAACTGATTTCTCGGGAGTCGATAAAAAAATAGACGCGGCTAAAAAAGAGTTAGGCGGCAATGCGGTGGTGTTGATTTATAAAGATGGAAAGATCATTTACACAAAGGCCCTCGGTGAATTTACTGCCAAAACACAAGCCCCGATAGCCAGTTGTAGTAAATGGCTCACTGCCGCTTTGGTAATGAGTTTTGTAGACCAGGGCAAGCTATCGCTGGAAGATAAAGTGAGTAAGTACCTTCCTATTTTCACCAAATATTCGAAGGGGTATATTACCATCAAGCAATGCTTATCACATTTAACCGGTATTGAATCTGAACCCATAAAATTATTGAGTTTGCTAGGCAAGAAAAAATTCAACACATTGGAAGAAGAAGTAGATGATTTTGCTTCTAAAAAAGAAATTGAATCAACCCCGGGGTTAGAATTTCGTTACAGCAATATTGGTTTAAATATTGCTGGCCGCGTATTGGAAGTATTGGCTAGAAGGGGGTTTGATCAGTTGATGCAGGAGCGCATCACGCGGCCATTAATGATGCGCAATACCAGTTTCTCCAGCTTTACTGCTGTAAATCCATCAGGCGGGGCCATATCTACTGCCAGTGATTATATGAATTTTTTATCCATGATCCTTAACAAAGGAATGTTCAATGGCAAGCAGATATTGAGTGAAAAAGCCATTGCTGCTATGCAAACGGCTCAAACCACTTCTGCTATGATCAAATATGCACCCAAGGCTGCTCAAGGATATAACTATGGTTTTGGTGAATGGATTCAGGAAACAGATGAAAATGGAAAAGCCACCGTAATATCTAGCCCCGGTTTATTCGGCACCTATCCATTCATTGATAACTGCAGGCAGTATGCCTGTATTTTTTTTACCAAAGGAATATTGGGTGAAGAAAAAAAAGAAATTTATATGGATATAAAACGGGTAATTGATGAAATGCTACCCACTACCTGTAAATAACCTTATTTAAAAAAGAATTGACTTTCAGTAAAAATACGTCCTTTATCAAACAAACTGCCCAACAGCTGGGCTTTTCCTATTGCGGCATTGCGAAGGCCGAACAACTGGATGATGATGCCAGGCGATTAGAAAGCTGGTTAACCCAAAACCGGCAAGGCGGTATGCAATACATGGAAAATCATTTTGACCTTAGGATTGATCCACGCAAACTGGTACCTGGTGCCAAATCGGTTATTACGCTCTTACAAAACTATTACCCTACCCTGCAACAGGCGGCTGATACCCCACATATTTCCAAATATGCTTTTGGCGAAGATTACCATGAAGTGATTCGATCTAAACTCAAAACATTTTTGGCTATCCTCAACGAAAATATCGGTGAAATTTATGGCCGTGGTTTTGTTGATTCAGCGCCCGTATTAGAAAGGTCATGGGCCACTAAAACCGGTGCAGGGTGGATTGGCAAAAATGGTAACCTGATTACCAAAGAAAGCGGTTCATTTTATTTTATTGCCACACTGATTGTTGATATTCAATTGGAGTATGACGATCCTTTTGCCAAAGACTTTTGTGGCTCCTGCCGAAAATGTATAGATGCCTGTCCTACCGATGCCATACTGGATAATAAAGTGGTTGATGGCAGTAAATGCATCAGCTATTTTACTATCGAATTAAAAGATACTTTGATACCCATCGAAATGAAAGGGAAATTTGATGACTGGTTATTTGGTTGCGATGTTTGCCAGGATGTTTGCCCATGGAACCGCTTCAGTTCTCCCCATTCAGAACTTCATTTTACGCCTATTCCTGAAATATTGAACCTTTCTACTAAAGAATGGGAAGCCATGACCGAAGAAACTTTTAAGAATGTATTCAGTAATTCTCCTTTGAAACGGAGTAAATATGAAGGCATTCAAAGAAACCTGAAATTCATCCAGTCATAATAAGAAAGATTATCTGAAGCCCGCTACATTTGCCTCATGAGTTTAGCTGAAAGAGATCAACAGGTAATATGGCACCCGTTTACGCAACAAAAGAACAGGCCGTTGCCAATACCCATAGTAAGAGGCAAAGACAGTTTACTATTTGCAGAAGATGGCAAAACTTATATAGATGCCATCAGCAGCTGGTGGGTTACGCTTCATGGTCATGCAAATCCTTATATCGCTGAAAAATTATATCAGCAGGCCCTACAATTAGAGCAGGTGATTTTTGCAGGATTTACGCATGAACCTGCCGTTCGTTTGGCCGAAAGATTATTACCATTGCTTCCAGGAAATTTTACTCGGATATTTTACAGCGACAACGGTTCTACCGCAACAGAAGTTGCGTTGAAAATGTCTATCCAATATTGGTGGAACAAAGGAGAAACGAAACGCCGAAAAATACTTGCTTTTAAAAATGCCTACCATGGCGATACATTCGGTGCCATGAGTGTAAGTGACCGGAGTGTTTTTACACTGGCATTCCACGACCTGTTATTTGAAGTGATTTTTATTGATACGCCTAATAAAGATACCCTTAATGGAATAAAAGCGATCATCCACCAGCATAGCACAGAAATTGCTGCATTTATTTATGAGCCCTTGGTACAGGGTGCGGGTGGCATGAAAATGTATGATGGATACCTAATGAATGAATTTCTGAATACGGTGAAACTGGCCGACATTATTTGCATTGCCGACGAGGTAATGACAGGCTTTGGCAGAACGGCTAAATTCTTTGCGAGCGAATACATGCACAACAAGCCAGATATCATTTGCCTGAGTAAAGGCCTAACAGGTGGTACTATGGCTTTAGGTGTAACAGCCTGCACCGACAGGATTTACCAGGCATACATGGATGATGACAAATACAAAACCTTTTTTCACGGTCATTCTTTCACAGCCAATCCCCTGGCCTGCACTGCTGCATTGGCCAGTCTTGATTTATTGGAAAAAGAAACCTGCCTGCAACAAATCGAATGGATTTGTGAATCGAATAAGAAATTTTCAGTTGAACTGGAAGCGGGCAGGTACCCGATAAAGGACCTGAGATTTTTGGGTACTATATTAGCATTCGAAATTATGCAAGGGGCAGACGGATACCTTAATTCTATCAGCAGTATTTTTACCCAGCTGGGTATGGAAGAGGGAGTTTACCTACGGCCATTGGGTAACAGCGTTTATATTATGCCTCCCTATTGCATTACAGAAGATGAATTGCAGCATATTTATTCATGCATAAAAAAGCTGCTTACGCAATTGAAAGGAACCGGAAGTTAAGATGGTTTATTTTTTTCTATAACAGACTTGAGGGTATTCAGGTTTTTTTCCATCATAGTACCCAGTATTTTATCGTTCATCATAGAACCTAATTTTTCCCAGGGATACCATTTTAATTGCTGCACAAATTGCCATTGAACAACCGTAAGCTTTTGTTCCGGTTCGCTGATTAAACGAATGGTGGACATTTGTTTATTTCCACTCATCCCTGTCCATGAAGAAACTACATTTGAGTCAGAAACAGTCGTAATATTTACAGTGGTTCTGCCCAACTCGGCATTTACAGGCGAATGGATAACTACTTCCGGCTTGTCCATCCCTTCTATCCAGCGTTTCCATTGTTGTATATCATTTATATAAAGCATGATCGAATCCTTTGGCCCGTTTATATTTACGGCTCTTGAAACCAGCACAGTTGACGGTAATAATGCCCCTATCAAGGTAGTGAGTACAAAAAGTGCCGCTATACTAATAAGACCCAACTTAATCAGTTTCATACATTACTCCCACTTAAAGGTTTTAAAAGCCACTAAATAAACAATAATTATCCAGATACCCAGTATGCCCAGTTCTTTACCGCAACTGGCTAAACTGGCCCCTTCAAATGCAATATTACGCATGGCATTATTAAAATGTGTAAGGGGCAATATTTTACAAATGGGTTGCAGCCAGGATGGGAATGCTTCGATAGAAAAGAAAGTGCCGGCCAATAAAAACTGTGGTAAAGTAATCAGGTTGGCAAACGGGGGAATGGTACTTTCATTTTTCGCCACACTGCTCACGATAAACCCAAACCCCATAAATAATATCAACGCCACAAAGCTAAGTAACATGATGGACAAGAATGTCTGGATACCATTTACCAAAGTAAATTTAAAAATAAAATGTCCCACCCCTATGATGATAATTGCGGTCATCATTTGAAAAATCACACGGCTAAGGGCTTCTCCCAAAACAATATATGACCGCTTGATAGGTGTTGCATAAAAACGTTTTAATACCAATTGCTGCCGCAGGTTGAAGAATAAAAATGCCACGCCAAAAACACCAGAACTTAACAAGGAAAAACCTAATTGTCCCGGCAAAATAAAATCAATGGTCCGGTAAATACGGCCAGGGATTTTTTCTACTGTGTTATTGATCATGGCAATCGTTGGTGAGCCCACATAATTTTTTTGGTTGATCCCCGCTACCACTGCATTGAGGATTGACTGCAATACCTGTATGTTTTGTGGATTTACCGCTTCTGAACTGATAAGGCTGATTTTATAAGGCGGATTGCTCAATCCGGATTTCTGGATATCAATGATGGCTGTAATCCTGCCCTTCTCGAGGTCTTCTCGCAATTCAATATCGGCTTTCTTAACTACGTGGATACCAGCTATACTTTCAATAATAGGATAAATAGGATTGGTCGTATCGGTATTCTTATTGAAAGCCACATTGAGGGAAATCCGCCCACCACTCCCAATAAAGCCAAAGACCAATATAAAGATCAATGGAAAGGCGATACTAAAAACGACTGCCGAAGGGCTTCGGAAAATAGCCCGTAAACTCCCTTTGGTAATAGCCAACATAGCCCTAACCTGACTGTACTTACCTTTCATAACCAGTTAATTATGAGAACAAATCTATCTAATTATTTCGCGAAAGCAAAAAAAGGTAAATAAGGACTAAAAATAGGATGAATTTAGACAAAAGTCGTATCTTTGTACGACAAAAGACGGGTATGGCTAAAATGCAAAAATATACACAGGGCAAAGTAAAGCCATTAAAGGTTCAAGAACCGGAAAGTAGTTACCTGCCTATAAAAAAAACTGTTACAGTTGCAGATTACAGTTATAAAAAATTAAAAAAGGTAGCTGATTTGGTTCCTTTTACACAGAGTGAGTGGGCCCTTATGATTCATGTTTCAGAAAGAACATTGCAGCGATATGCCAAAAATAATTCTTCTTTCGATGCTATCCACACAGATCGTATCCTGCTTTTACAGGAAATGATTGAGATTGGCCTTGAAACTTTTACGGATGCAGATATTTTTTATCGCTGGTTAAAAAAAGAAAAGCAGGTTTTAGGGCAATCGCTCAATTTCGAATCGCTTTTTTCTGATAGAGGTATACAGGAAGTAATCAGTCAACTCAGCCGAATTCAATATGGAGTATATACATGATCGTTTACAGATTTGCCCATCGTAAATTTGCCAGTGAGCTTTCCGGAACAGGTGCCAGGTTTAATGGCGGGCGATGGAATCCACCAGGGATACCGGTTATTTATACCAGCGAAAGCATATCACTTGCCCTATTAGAAGTTTTGGCCAATGCAGGGTCTTTGCAGGAATTACAGCAACTTCAATTAATGGAGATTGATATCCCGAACATCGCAGACAAACAGGAAATAAAACTACCCAACCTTAAAAAAAACTGGTACTATGATTTTGATTATACACAATGGATGGGGCAGGAAGTATTACAAACAAACAAAACAGTTTTACTCCAGTGCCCTTCTGCGATTGCGCATCAAGAACATAATTATCTAATCAATCCTTTACACTCCGATTTCAAAAAAATAAAATTGCATACATCAACCGACTTTTATTTTGATGAACGCTTGTTCATGCAATAGGAAATCTAACGGACCTCAATTGAAAATGGCAATCTTGCCTGCGGAACCCCAACCATTTGTTTTACCTGTTTTAGCTGTTTCCAAACACGCATTTGATCCTCTCCTATTTCTTCTTTTATCAAATCATTCTTTACAGATTTCTTATAATTATTCATGATCTGTTCGAAAATATTTTTCTTCTCCGGATATTCCTTCACACGGTAATTTTTTAGTTTAGCCATTCTTGCAGCACAATCAACAGCATCCTGAATGGTCCCAATCCTGTCTACCAATCCAACTTCCAAAGCCCGGCTACCCGTCCAAACACGGCCTTGCGCAATGCTGTCTATGTATTCAATATTTTTTTTCCTGCCTTCTGCCACACGGGTTTTAAATGTGTGATAGATTGAATCCGTTCCTGCCTGAAAAAAACGTTTCTCGGTTTCCGTCAAAGGCCTCTCGCCACTGCCCATATCTGCATAAGGAGCAGTTTTTACACCATCAAAAGTAATACCCAGCTTATTTTTAAAAAAGGATTGGAAATTGGGAACAATACTGAATACACCAATGGATCCTGTTATGGTACTTGCATTGGCAAAAACAGAATCGGCATTGCACGAAATATAATAACCTCCCGAAGCGGCCACATCGCCCATACTTACCACTACCGGTTTTTCTTTTCTGGCCAGAGATATTTCACGCCAGATCACATCACTTGCTAAAGAACTGCCACCGGGTGAGTTTACCCTGAACACGATTCCTTTAATATCTTTATCGAGGCGGATTTTTCTGATCAAGGTCCTGAAGGCATCGCTACCTACCTGCTCATTGTCGCCGTGACCGGAAACAATATCTCCATCCGCATAAATAACGGCGATCTTTCCATTGTACCCTTCTTGTTTATAGGATACTGATTTTGAATAGTCGCCAAATGTAACAAAGTTGATCTTCGCATTCACATCTAGTTTCAGCCTGAGTGATATTTCTTTTTTTATCTCATCATCGTATTTTAGCCCGTCCACCAAACCATTAGCCAACGCATCGTGGGCTGTTTGTATAGAACCATTTACAGCAAGGCTCCTGAGCTTAGCGGTATCCAGTTTACGGCTTACGGCTGCAGATTCAATAAAACGGTTAAACAGATCGCCTAGCCATACAGAAGTCTGTAAGCGGTTGGCTTCTGTCATTTTAGTTTCGCGCAACGGCTCTGTTGCACTTTTAAATTTACCGGCATAAAATATCTGGGGTTGTATTTCCAGCTTATCCAACATTCCTTTCAGGAAAAGCAGGTTAGAAGATAAACCGGCCCATTCAACGCCACCTTGCGGATGACAATATATCTTATCTGCAGTATTGGCCACATAATATCCTTTTTGCGAAATAGTTTCCCCGTAAGCAATGACAAATTTTCTGCTTATTTTAAAATCGAGTACGGCTTTGCGTAATTCTTCGCTGGCGGCAAATCCATTAGCATTGTTGCCACTTACTATATAAATACCTTTAACAGATGAATCGGATTTGGCATGATGTATCATCCTCACCATATTGTACAGGGAAGGCGCATCATTGTCTGATCCCTTGATCAATGTATTGAAAGGATTATCCTGCGGTTGTTCTTTAAAATCGCCCGACAGGTCAAGCACCAATACTGCATTCCTGCCTACCATAGGTTTATCAGCCGATCCAAAACTGGCAATGATTCCTATCAATAGTAATACCCCTATTATTGTAAAAATTATCATAGCCAATAATGAGGCGAAGAATGTTTTGAAGAAGCCTTTCATAATTTTTGATTAATTGGTACGGAATTTAAAGATATTTGAACCTGACTATACTTCCAATTTATGAGTACAGCTTATTTGCTGATAGGCGGCAACCTTGGTAACCGGCATGCTTATTTACAACAAGCCATTGAGTTGATAGAACTATCCTGCGGCAATATCGTTCATTCTTCTGCTATTTACCAAACAGCCGCTTGGGGTATTACAGAACAACCTTCGTTTTACAACCAGGCTATCGCGTTAGCAACAAGAATGGCACCGGATGAACTGATGCGGCAATTGCTTCAGATTGAACAAACCATGGGGCGGAAAAGAACGGTCAAAATGGGTCCGCGTATTATTGATCTGGATATTTTATTAATAGACAGTTGGATAATTTCATCCTCTTTATTAACATTACCACACCCGGCACTACCGGCGAGGCGATTTGCCCTGCTGCCACTATCTGAGATTGCACCTTCCATTATACATCCTGTTTTACACAAAACCATTCTTGAATTGCTGGCAGACTGCGCCGATGAATTAGATGTGCAAAAAAAATCTCCCGCTACTAACTGATGGCGGTTAATTTTGAACGATATCGGGTAAATAACACATGAAGCATCATTTTATAACAGTTGAAGGGAATATTGGTGTTGGCAAAACTACACTCACGCATTTATTGGCCAAACATTTGAATGCAAGATTGATATTAGAAGAATTTGCCGATAACCCTTTTCTACCAAAATTTTATGAAAACCCCGCCCAATACGCGTTTCCGCTGGAGCTCTTTTTTATGGCCGAGCGGTATAAGCAGTTGAAAGATATGGTGCATACAAAGGACCTTTTTCAAAACGTAACTGTTTCGGATTATTTATTTACCAAGTGCCTGCTATTTGCCAAAGTGAATTTGCCCGAAGAAGAGTTCAGGTTATACCAAAAACTATTCGAGATCATTCACCAGCAACTATCTTCCCCTGATATACTCATTTACCTGCATGCACCTGTACAAAAACTACAGGCAAATATTAAGAAGCGCAACCGGTCTTACGAACAGGGTATACCGGATGAATATTTATTCAATATCCAGGAAACCTATACCAGTTATATCAAACAGCACAATATCAAGACTATTTTTATAGATGCCAGCAATGCCGATTTCATCGGTAATGAAAAACATTTTCAAGTGGTTTTAGATGCATTGGATAAGGATTATGAAGATGGGCAGCATTATTTTAGTTTACCGTAAGAATTTCGATAAAAAAGATTAAAGTTGATAGGCTATGCTGTGAAAATTATATAATTCCTTTGCATTTCAAAAAAATAACTATTAACCACAAATCAAAGTATGACTGAAACAAAAACCCATCCTTTTGCAGCCATGCGTATTCCAGAATACCGTAACCTGATGATGGGGCGTTTTCTGTTTATCATGGGGTTACGCATGATGGGCACTTTGGTAGGCTGGTGGGTTTATGAATTAACCAATGAACCCTTCGCAATTGGTTTGATAGGATTGTCGGAAGTAATACCTGCCGTTTCCTTATCATTATATGCCGGGCATGTTATTGATATCAGTGAAAAAAGAAAATTATTGCTCAGGGGTGTTGCCTTGTATTTTTCCTGCGCCTTATTATTATTAGGCCTTTCCACCCACTACACCACCACCCAGATCAGTAACCACTGGATCGCATTCAGTATTTATGTAATCATTTTTTTTACAGGTATTTTCCGCGCATTCACAGGTCCTGCGTTCGGAACGATGGTTGCTTCGATTGTTCCGAAGGATATTTTACAGAATGCCACTACCTGGAACCAGGGTATCTGGCTGTCCGCCTCTGTCATCGGTCATGCAATGGTTGGTTTTTTAATTGCCGGAGTTGGCAACACCCTATCCCTTAGTATTATTTGTCTGCTCGTGTTAATCGGTTTTGGTTTTATGTATCAACTAAACCCCAAACCTCCCTTAAATGAACCGGGTGAGAAAAAAACATTAGATAGTGTGAAGGAAGGATTGCGTTTTGTATTCAGTACCAAGGAAATTTTAGGCGCGTTAAGCCTTGACCTATTCGCCGTGCTTTTTGGTGGGGCGGTGGCCATGATACCGGTTTTTGCCAAGGATATACTCAAAGTGGGACCCGTAGGCTTCGGCTGGCTAAATGCGGCTTCCGACATGGGCTCGATTTTCATCATTGTCATACTCACTTTATTCCCCATGCGAAAAAGGCAGGGTAAAAAATTACTGCTGGCCGTTGGTGGATTTGGTTTATGCATTATTGTCTTTGCGCTATCAAAAATATTCTGGATATCTTTTGCCGTATTACTGGTCAGTGGTATTTTAGATGGTATCAGTGTAGTAGTTAGGGGCACCATCCTCCAGTTAAAAACACCAGCCCATATGCGGGGAAGGGTCATGAGTGTAAACTCCATGTTCATCAACAGCAGCAATGAATTCGGTCAATTTGAAAGCGGTGTAGCAGCTAAATTATTAGGGGTTATCCCATCTGTGGTATTTGGAGGCTGCATGACTTTGTTGGTTGTAGCAGCAACCTGGATAAAAGCCCCAAGTTTACGGAAAATGGAATATTAAACTTTTGTACCTTCATGGTGTTAATAAAATTAAATTTATTTCTTATGCAACGTCGTTCCTTTCTGCGTACAACCGGATTAACAGCCGGAGTCCTGGCTTTATCATCAAAAGATCTGATGGCTGCTTTTTTACAGCAGCCCGCTTATAAAATAAAGATGCTTAGAGGAGATGTGGGTATTTTTTCTGAGAAAGGAGGCACTATTGGTTTTTACCCTACCAAGGAGGGTTTTGTAGTGATTGACTCGCAATTTCCTGATTCTGCAAAACACCTGATTGATGAACTTAAAAAAACAAGTGACAAACCCTTCAAGTTACTCATCAATACACACCATCATGGAGATCATACCGGTGGCAACATTGCATTTAAAGACAATGTAGAGCATGTAGTAGGGCATGTAAACTGTTTGGCAAACTATAAAAGGGTAGCCGAACAAAATAAATCAGTTGATAAACAATTATTTCAGGATATAACCTTCGGCGATAGCTGGAAACAAAAGGTCGGTAAGGAAAAATTAAGGAGTTATTATTTCGGGCCCGCCCATACCAATGGCGATGCCATCATACATTTTGAACACGCAAATATTGCGCACATGGGCGACCTGCTGTTTAATCAGATAAACCCTTTTATCGACAGAAGTGCCGGTGCCAGCATTACAAACTGGATAGAAGTATTACAAAAAACACGTA
>JAYSXR010000382.1:0-7039 GCA_043717145.1 Chitinophagaceae bacterium
CGGGCAGTGCAATTAGGGCTCAACACAATCTTTACCGCCTCAGCTTCGCCATTAGCATTGGCTGTGAAATAATGTACTTTACTCTTTTCAGATCCTCGCGTAAGGTCATATTCTTTTTCACGGGTAACGCCGGTTACGTTGAAACGCTTTGCATAACTAACTCCTGATTTTCCATCGAGATAAATCATATTATAGGTAGTGCGCTCATCATTTTTCTCAAATACAGCTGCATGAATAATGTCTTTCCCGATAAAAACCTTGTCAGATACTTTTACCACTTTCATCGTGCCGGTTTTGGTAAAAGCAATAATATCGTCATAGTCGGAACATTCACACAAGAACTCATCTTTTTTCAACCCGGTGCCAATAAACCCTTCGGCCCTGTTTAAGTATAATTTGGTATTGGCGATGGCCACATGCTTCACTTGTATCGTATCAAACTCTTTGATCTCTGTTTTGCGCTCCCTCCCTTTACCGTATTTCTTCAGTAGTGTTTCGAAATAAGCGACAGAAAAATCAGTGAGGTTATCCAAATCAAATTTCACCTGTTTAATGTCTGCTTCAATACCTTTAATCTGTTCAATCAGTTCATTGATATCCAGCCGGTATATTCTGCGTACGGGTTTTTCAGTAAGCTTTAAAATATCTTCCCGTTCAATGATTCTTTTTAACTTTTTCTTGAAAGGTGTAAATGCAATATCGATCGCCTCTATCACTTTATCCCAGGAAGCATGCTTCAGCTCCAGTTCCTTATAAATCTTTTCTTCAAAAAATATTTTTTCTAATGATGTATAATGCCATTTGTCTTCCAGTTCGCCCAGTTTAATCTCCAGCTCTTTCTTCAATAATGCTTTGGTATTCTCTGTTGATACGGTAAGCAAATCACGTGCTGTTAAAAATTGCGGCCTGTTAGCAACAATAACACAGGCATTGGGCGATATGCTTACTTCACAATCGGTAAACGCGTATAGGGCATCTATGGTAATATCAGGTGAGATACCGGGGGCCAAGTCTATTTGAATTTCAACAGCTGCAGCAGTAACATCAATTACTTTTTTTATTTTGATCTTTCCCTGGTCATTGGCCTTGGTGATACTCTCCATTAACTGGGTTGTGGTAACGCTATATGGCACATCACGAATCACCAATGTTTTCTTATCCAGTTCTTCTACACGTGCCCTTACCCTTACTTTGCCGCCTCGTTTTCCATCATTGTAATTGGCTACATCAATCATACCCCCTGTTTGAAAATCGGGATATAATTCAAACTTCTTTCCCAACAGGCATTTAATGGAAGCTTCAATTAATTCGCAGAAGTTATGTGGCAAAATTTTGGTTGATAACCCTACGGCAATACCATCCGCACCCTGTGCCAGTAATAATGGAAATTTCATAGGTAAGGTAACCGGCTCATTCTTCCGGCCATCATAACTTAGCTGCCATTCAGTTGTTTTAGCATTAAAGGCCACTTCTAATGCAAACTTTGATAATCGTGCTTCAATGTAACGTGATGCAGCGGCTTCATCGCCGGTTCTTACATCGCCCCAATTACCCTGTGTTTCAATCAATAAGTCTTTTTGACCAAGGTTTACCAATGCATCTCCAATACTCGCATCGCCATGCGGATGGTATTGCATACTTTGTCCGATGATATTGGCTACTTTATTAAACCTACCATCATCCATTTCCTTCATGGCATGAAGGATACGGCGTTGTACTGGCTTCAGCCCATCTTCAATCGCCGGTACTGCCCGCTCCAATATCACATACGACGCATATTCGAGGAACCAATTTTTGTATTGCCCCCCTACGCCGCTTTCATTTTCAAATGCCTTGTTCTCTTGTTTTTCTTTCGCCATGCGATAAATGTTCTACCCTCTTTGTGAGGAATAAATTTTACTTTATTTATGTACTTAAATATGTAAAAAATCAAAAAAATATTATTTATTGCTTCTTTACTAAACGACTGCTTAACCGATTTTGACTTTTGACTGTCAACCTATACTTTTATTTATCCAACCGATACGTATCGTCCTTGCCATCTTCCAATGCATTCAGTTCAAATACAACAATATCTGTATCTGCAATTACTTCGTGCCATGCCCATGGCTGAACAATTACCATGGCAGGTGCGGTAACTTTACAGGATCCCTTATCGGAGCTTCTTACATCAAACCAGTTCACCGTTGCCTCACCACTTATGATGATCACCTGTTCGGGATTTTTATTTTTAGCGGTGCCTTTATGATAATGACGTCCGCTAGCACTACCCGCTTTCCGATAAGCGATAATAAACTGGCCAGTACGGTCTGTATCAAAATAATGTGTAGCACCACGCTCATCTTCAGCAATTTTCGATATAGGTTTAATCTCTACCATTGTTTATAAATTAGTCCTGGTACAATTCGAGCGGTTGCCCGTTCGGGTCATAAAAAAATAAAAACTGTTTGCCGGTAAATTCATCTATCCTTAATTCTTCCACCTTTACTTTATTCGATTGTAGCCATTCCATCCCCGCAGCTACGTTTTTTACTGCAAATGCCAAATGCCGCAACCCCTTTGACTCCGGAAACGAAGCCCTTTCTCTGTAATCGGGAAAAGAAAAAAGTTCTATTTGATAAGTACCGTCATTCAAGGCCAGATCTAATTTATAGGAATTTCGCTGCTCCCTAAAAACTTCGGCTACTACCGTAAAGCCTAGAATATCTGTATAGAACCGCTTAGATTCCACATACAATTCAGAGCTTGTAAGAATAGCTATATGGTGTATGGATTGTACCTGCAACATTTATCCTTCAATTTCATGTGCACCTGCAACTTCACCGCTTCCTCCTGGATATTTAGCGGTCATTTCCTTCCAGCCTTTTGTCCAGTCGCCCGATACTTCCAGTTTTCCTTCAGAGAACAATTCCCTTATCCGCCACACAAGAAATACATCACCCGTTTTCACTTTCATTTTATTTAGTGTTGTACTGATCAGTTTGGTTATTTTTTGCGGCGCACCAGTTACATTACTCAGGATATCTTTATCATAAAAACTTACTTCCTTACCTATGATTTTTTTTCCACCTTCCAGAAAACGTATAAGTGCATTCTCTGTGCATTGCTTTTTCCATTCATCCGGATCTACTTCAAATTCACTCAAAGTAATGGGCCGGGCAAGTTTCTTTGCTTTTAGAAATTCTTTCGGCTGAATTTCAAACAAGCTGGTAGGATAAAAAATATTACCTTTTTCATTAATAAAAGGAAGGTTATTTAGGTATAATACATGAATGCGTCCCTGGAAATCTTTTACCTGACTCATCAGCCAATAATAACCGCAAACATCATGAACATTCTGTCCCATCCATATCCATACAAACTCTTCCGTATCCTCATCCAGACGTTTTAACAGGTTATGAATTGTCAGTTTATCATCTACAATATTCAGTTGTTCTGTATAAGGCGAAAACTCCAATAAGGTTTTCCACCAGTCACGTCTTTGCTGGTAACCTTCCGTTTCATAAATACCATCCAGTGGCCCAACTGCAAAATCGTCTTTAATTTCTATAATATCCCCCTGCAAACTTTCGTCCAGTCCTATTGCTTTGAGTAAAGCATCTACGTTTGATTGTTCAAAAACAATATGAATCATTTTCAATTACGAATTAAGGTTTAATAATTACGAATTTATTATTTGTCATAAACTATTTAGCGGTAAACATACAATCGTAATTCGTAATTAATAATTCGTAATTACAAATAAATCCTCAACTCTCTACCAGATCCAGTTCCACTTTCAAATTATTGATAATAAATTCCTGCCGCTCCATTGTATTCTTGCCCATATAATATTCCAAAAGGTTTTGTATATGATCGCCCTGCTCTAATATCACGGGTTGCAAACGTATATCCTGCCCGATAAAACGCCCAAATTCTTCAGGCGAAATTTCACCCAGTCCTTTAAACCGAGTAATCTCTGGCTTGTTACCGAGTTTTTTAACAGCAGCCTGTTTCTCTTTTTCATCATAACAATAAATTGTTTCCTGCTTGTTGCGTACTCTAAATAAAGGAGTTTCCAGAATATATACATGCCCACGTTTTACCAGGTCGGGAAAAAAATTCAGAAAAAAAGTCATCATTAATAACCGTATGTGCATCCCATCCACATCTGCATCAGTTGCAATCACAATATTATTATATCGTAACCCTTCCAATCCGTCTTCGATATTCAAAGCATGTTGCAGTAAATTAAATTCTTCATTTTCATACACTACTTTTTTGGTTAACCCAAAACAGTTCAGCGGCTTTCCACGCAGGCTGAAAACAGCCTGTGAATCCACATTTCGCGATTTGGTAATACTACCACTGGCACTATCCCCTTCCGTAATAAAAATGGTAGCGTTATTCTGCAAGGCGATGAACTCGCCTTTGTTTTTAGCCGGAGCCTCATCGTTCAGGTGAATCCGGCAATCGCGCAGTTTTTTATTATGCAGGTTTGCTTTTTTGGCGCGTTCATTGGCTAATTTTTTAATGCCTGCCAGTTCTTTGCGTTCCCTTTCATTTTGTTCGATGCGTTTTTTTAATGCATCAGCTACAGCTGGATTTCGGTGTAAGAAATTATCCAGTTCCTTGGACAGGAAATCCTGTACAAAATTTTTCATGCTTGGCCCACCTTCGCTCACGTTTTGCGAGCCCAGTTTGGTTTTTGTCTGGCTTTCAAATATCGGCTCCTGCACCCTTACCGAAACAGCGGCTACGATACTGGTGCGTATATCCGATGCTTCATAATCTTTCTTATAAAAATCACGGATCGTTTTTACATATGCTTCCCTGAATGCCTGCTGGTGCGTACCTCCCTGTGTAGTGTATTGCCCATTCACGAAAGAAAAAATATCTTCCCCGTAATCATTATTATGCGATAAGGCAACCTCAATATCTTCACCCTTCAAATGAATTATAGGGTAACGCAGTTCATCAGGGTTGGTCTTGCGTTGCAGAAGATCAAGCAACCCATTTTTACTCACATACTTCTTACCATTGAAATGCATGGCCAGTCCCGCATTCAGGTAGCAATAATTCCATAACTGGTTGTCTAAGTATTCATGTATGTAGTGAAAATTACGGAAAATGGTATCGTCGGGAGTAAACACAACCAGGGTTCCATTGGGCTCATCGGTTTTGACTTCTTTGAATTCTTTTATCAAAAAACCCTTTTCAAATTCTGCGGTCTTTTCTTTTCCTTCCCTGAAAGCAGTTACTTTAAAATGTTGACTCAACGCGTTCACCGCTTTGGTACCCACCCCGTTTAATCCCACACTTTTTTGAAACGCTTTGCTATCGTATTTGGCGCCTGTATTAATTTTGCTCACCACGTCCACTACTTTACCTAACGGAATGCCACGGCCATAATCGCGAACAGTGACCACTTTACCTTCAATGGTTAGTTCTACCTGTTTACCATGGCCCATGGTGTATTCATCAATGCAGTTATCAATCACTTCTTTAATTAATACATAGATACCATCATCGGGTGCCGATCCATCGCCAAGTTTGCCAATATACATCCCCGGACGAAGCCGTATATGCTCCTTCCAGTCAAGTGATTTGATGGATTCTTCGTTATATTCAAATAAATTTTTCTCATCTGCCATAGTCTCAATCGTTAATTAGGAAGCCTGTTTTGGTTCTTTATTCACCTATACTTGCACTTGTACTTCCGGGTCTTTATTAAGCTTTGTCCCCGTTAGTTTTGCCACCTCCCTTCCCAAAGGGCACCAACAGGTTGGAGTACAACCCGCAAATCTAACTACCTCTAATCGCAGCCCAATTTTACTTTTCTACAAATCGGCCGGGAATGTGGATAAAACACCTAAAATCCTGAATTACTCTATCTATCTGGCCACCAAAACTTAATTTTGTGCCATCGAAACGCATTTACCATATATCGAGACTGATCTGGCCAGGATTACCGTCTTTTCGGCAAAGAAACAGGAAGAGAACGATCGTTTCAGGTTATTTGTCAATGAAAGGAAAGATGAACAGATAGATAAATTGGTTGGTCGTTTGAACGAAGCCATTGCACCGCAAATCAATTGTACCAGTTGCGGTAATTGCTGCAAAAGCCTGATGATATTAATTTCCGATAGCGAAGCTGATAATCTTTCCCAACACCTCAATCAAAGCCGTGATACCTTTGACCAGGAATATCTCGAAAAAGGCAGTAATGGCATGATGATTATGAATAAAATGCCCTGCCATTTTCTTACAGATAATAAATGCACTGTATATGAACACCGTTTTGAAGGCTGTAAAGAATTCCCTGCATTGCATCTGCCCAATTTTAAAAACCGTCTGTTTACCACTTTTATACATTATGAGCGATGCCCCATTATCTTTAATGTGGTGGAGCAATTAAAAGATGAAATGTCATTTGAAAGGGATCACACGAATTAAGCATAGTATCTTCATACAATGGCAGTACGTTTTGGCATAGATTGTTTATTAGCTACCCCACCTGTATGGAAAACAAAACGCATTGGACTGGTTACCAACCATGCAGCTACAACCCATGATCTGGTTCCTTCCCGCCAGGCTTTACTGCAGCAGCAATTCAATATTCAAAAATTATTCTCACCGGAACATGGCTTGGATGTATTAGGCACGGATGGCCATGCAATGAAAGATGGGACTGATCCTCTAACGGGATTACCTATAGTTAGTTTGTACAGTACCAAACTGGCCCCTTCCATTGATGATCTTATTGATCTAGATACCATACTATTTGATATCCCTGATGTAGGATGCCGCTTCTATACGTATTTATGGACACTCACCCATGTAATGGAAGCCTGTGCCAAACAGGAAAAGAAATTAATTATCCTCGACCGCCCCAACCCTATTTCCGGTAACCTCGAACTCGCAGAAGGCCCCTTATTAAATGAAATACAGTCTTCTTTTATCGGCAGATGGCCAATACCCATCAGGCATAGCTGCACATTGGGAGAATTGGCTTTATATTTTAATACTGTCAGGCATCTGCATTGCAATCTGGAAATAA
>JAYSXR010000383.1:0-7032 GCA_043717145.1 Chitinophagaceae bacterium
ATGAACATGATCACAATATATACAACGAGGTAACCGAGTGATGGGTACACTTTCATTTTCAAATCCCTGCTTCGCCCTGTTAATTTCCAGGTATGCAAAAACGCCATCCGTTCTGCACCCCGCTGGGTAAGGCATTCTGCCATTTGTGTGATATAGGTTGACGTGGTGGAAATAATCCCCTTATTGTTTGCTTTTACCGGTACAGCATCACCTTCACTGCCACTAATCAATAATAATTTCTGGTTGAAGGATGGCGCAAAATATTTAATTACGATCCATACACTGGCAATAGGTACCACTATACTCAATATAAAACAAATCATAAGCGGAGAATTCATATGCAAACTTCTCAAAAATTGCCAGCTGCCCGCAAACCAGTATGGAGGTGCAAACCATGCCAGGCTGGAGTTACTGATACTATAATCGGCTAATGCTGCTTTACTAATCAATCGCGGAACCAGCTGGTGTCCCGGATAAAAAAAAATAGCAAAGAATATCTGGAAATAACTGATGATAGTTTTGAATTTTTCAGGGGTAGTTACTTTTAAGATAAAAATGTAGAGTGCATTGATCAGGAAAATAGTGAAGAGGGTAGCGGCTACTATTAAAAAAAAGAAAGGGCAGTAAACCAGGAATACCCTCATTAATACTGATCCAAAGCATACCCGGCAATGTCATGGGAAGTACCAGTTTTGAAACATGTATAATGATGTGCAGCAGTCTTGCCAGTACAAATGTTTTATCATTGATGGGTTTGGGCAGTATGATCATGTTATCGCGGACATCAATCAGTACAGAAGTAAAGTCTGAAATAAGTGTGGATGCCAGCACAAAAATGTAAAACGAAAAATAGATGGTAAATTGTGTAATGTAATCCTTTTCTACAGCAAAGCTCACAAGGAACACAGATCCCAGGATAGCTGATATGAACATCGTACCCAATGTGGCACCTTTAATAGGCTTCTGCTGTTTCTTTTTTTGTGTTTGATACAGGGAGTTCGGCCTCCTGTCATCCATGATCAGCTTGGTGGTAAGTATGGCTTTAAGGTGTGGGATACTTACACCCATGTTTCGGTAAAAGCGGGCAGGCAACAATAAAACGCGTAGAAAAAATGTATTGATAATGTTCATAGTAGTATTGGTTGCTTAGTTTCCAAAAGCATTCATCAATTGGTCGGCAGCATCGGAGAGAGAGTCTTTTGCTGTCATCTGTGCGAAAATATACTCGAGGCTATGATTACCCTTATGTTGGCGTAACTCCTCAATACTTCCATCTGCAATTACGGTTCCATCACTGATGAGTATGATCCGGTCACTTACTTTTTCAACCACGTCCATCATATGGCTGCAATAGAAAATGGTCTTTCCTTCCCTGGCCAGTTTGCTGATGAGATCTTTCACAATGATCACACTATTTGCATCCAACCCACTAAGCGGTTCATCAAGTATAATAATATCTGGGTTGTGTAATAGACCAGATGTGATCAACACTTTCTGGCGCATGCCTTTACTGAAGGTGTCCATTCGTTGGTGCATATTTGCCTCGAGGCCAAAAGCAGTAAGCATTTTTGTAATCCTATCAGTAGCCAGTTCTTTGGACATATTATACAACTCGGCCATGAAACCCAGGAATTCAACCGGCGTTAGCACATCATATAATTCTGCCAGCTCAGGTACATACCCAATCTTACTTTTTACGGCGATGGGGTCTTCTTTGAGGTTGATACCTTCGATGGTTACCTCACCCTGATAATCTGAGATCAAACCACATAAAATTTTTACCGTGGTACTTTTGCCGGCACCGTTCGGACCGATATACCCAATTACCTGTCCGGGGTAAATGGCCAGGTTGATGCCTTTCAATACCTGTTTGCTGCCGTAATTTTTATATACATTTTTAAGGCTGATAATTGGGTTCATGCGTGCTATTTAACGAGTATATACAATTGTAATTTTATTACAATATGATGATATTTCTTTTCATATCCAAACGTAGTTATACCCAGTATTAATAACTAGATATCAAATAATATTCTGTTTCTTTATGTTTCATGAAACAGGCACTTATTAAATTACATATTTCTGTTTTCCTGGCCGGATTTACGGGGGTGTTAGGCGTGCTGATCGTGTTAACTCCCGGGGTATTGGTTTGGTATCGTATTATGCTCACAGTGGTTACTTTATTTGTCTGGCTGTCATGGAAAAATAAAATAGCTAAAATCAGTATTGAAACAATATGGAAATTATTGGGCATCGGTTCATTGATTGCGTTGCATTGGGTGTGTTTTTATGCAAGTATTAAAATGGCGAATGTTTCTATTGGCTTGGTATGTTTTGCATCCGTAGGGTTATTTACGGCAGTATTAGAGCCTTTACTCACTAATAAAAAATTCAGTTGGATCGAAGTAGGGCTGGGGATGATCAGTTTAGCGGGTATCTACCTCATTTTTCATTTTGATACCCGTTACCAAACCGGTATACTTTTTGGAATTGCATCTGCTTTATTAGGGGCATTATTTTCAGTACTGAATAAAATAAATGTAGAAGTAGCGCCGCCGCAAACACTGATGTTGTATGAATTGAGCGGCGGACTGATTATACTCACTTTAGGTATGCCTGTCTATATTCACTATTTTCCTGGCAGCTACCTTTTTCCAACCGTATCAGACTGGTGTTGGTTATTGGTATTGAGCTGGCTGTGTACTGTGTTAGCGATGGACCTGATGTTGCAGGCATTAAAAAAAGTATCTGCCTTCACACAAAACCTTAGCTTGAATTTAGAGCCGGTATACGGTATCCTGCTGGCTTTTCTGTTATTTAAAGAGAATGAAAAACTAAATAGTAGTTTTTATATCGGATTCGCATTGATCGTACTGTCGGTGGTTTTACAGATGTTACGGATAGTGAGGAAGAAACAGATTTAATCATGGAGCTATTTGTGAGACGAGGGTCGTGAATTGTGAGTAATCGAAAATGCTTCCCCGGTATTTACAATTCACACCTTACACCACTATTTCAATTCATACGCCACAATACTGTTCTTATAAAAAGTAGGTACATAAACAATTTTCTTTTTTGCATCATACCCAATATCTGCACTGTTTATTTTTTGTGCTCGGGTATCCAATAAGGTTTGTTTGTTGCCATTGGCAAATACATAATATACTACACCGGTCCAGCAGCTTACTATATATTCATTTTCTTTAACCATTTCGATACCATCGGTGCTTGGATCCATCCCTTCTACAACTTTGGATAATTGCCCGCCAATTAAGTTTACAAGGCTTCCTTTGTCTAATATCATCAGATTATTGCCAACTGCCAGTAAACCGTTGGGTCCCTGCAGATTTTGGAGTAGGGTAACCACAAACCCCTTCTCAATCCGGAATACTTTATATGTGCGGGTATCGCTCACATACACAGTACCGTTTTTATCAATAGTAATATCATTCAAAAAAACAGATCCTTCAATGGGGATATGCTGCACAATGGCTGCTTTATCAATATCTATCACAACTACTTCCGTCAGGTCGGCTACATAGAGTTTATTTTTATAGATACCCATACCTTTGGGGGCATTCAGGCCTTTTACCCAATCGGTTGCTATGATTTTACCATTGAGGGCTACTTTACCGATAGAGCCTTTACCATCTTTGCCATCCGGGGTACCGTCAATATTGGATACATACAATAACTGAGCTTTAGTATCAAATAAAACAGACTCAGGTGTTTTTAATAGGGTATCTGTTTCCCATTTTTTTACCAGTGAATGGGTTTGGGCCTTGGTAATATTACCTGCGATAACCGTTAAGAGTAGGATGATACATGCTGTTCTTTTCATACTTTTTATTTTAGATGACAAAGATAAATATATCATCTATTTCTTTAAATAACCTTTTTTTGAGTAAAAGCAGTTTCAGGATAACCGTTCATAAAATTCATGTCAGGATCAAATAACTATACTTTTTGTTTAGTTATCTTCGGAATCCCATAAACTAACTGTATATGAAGAATTTGCTATTTGGTTTCTGTTGTTTGATTTCCACTACAACTTTCTCGCAAAAAAAACCATTGGATCATTCTGTGTATGACGCCTGGCAAAGTATTGGCAGTCGTATGATAAGTAATGACGGTAAATATGTGGCATATACCGTTAATCCGCAACAAGGAGATACATTATTGGTGATAAAAGCTGTAAATGGTAGCTATACCAAAGAAGTGCCGCGTGGTTACAGTCCGGTAATTTCTTACGACAGCCGCTTTATTTTCTTTCGTATCCGCCCTTTCTTTAAAGATACCCGCGATGCTAAAATAAAAAAGAAGAAGGCTGATGAAATGCCGAAAGATAGTCTGGGTATACTCGAATTGGGTAAAGATGATATTACGAAAATTCCACGCTTAAAAAATTTTAAAGTGCCGGATGATTCAGGCAACTGGTTGGCTTATTTATTAGACAAACCACTGGCTGAATCAGGCAGTCCAAGAATTGAACCAGATTCTGCCACGAGGGTAAATGCGATGATTTCTATGGCTGATAGTTTGATGCATGTAGCCGATAGCCTGCGCATAAAAGCCAATGATGTAAAACTTAATGGCTTTCCTGTTAGAGGGCCGAGAAAAGATACACCACCCGCCAAAACACCCGAAGACCCTATTGAAGAAGGTACTGAATTGGTATTGCGTAACCTGTTAACAGGCGAACTGCGCAGTTTTAAATTAGTTAGTGAATTCTTTTTTAATAAAAAAGGGACTGTCTTAATTGTTGAAACAACCAGGAAAACAAATGATGCCATTGCTAAAGCCGGAGTAGTGAGGGTTGATCTGGTTAGCCATAAAACTCAAATTATTTTTAAAGGATTCAATGATGCCAAAGGATACCGCATGGATGAGGAGGGAACCCAGGTGGCATTTGTAGCTGAGCGCGACAGTAGCAGCAAGGCATTACAAAAATTCTATAAGTTATATTACTATAAGCAAGATGCGGACAGTGCTGTTTTGATAGCTGACCGGAATACCCAGGGACTTACTGCCAACTGGATGGTAAGTGAAAATGCAAATATCACTTTCAGCAAGAGTGGGAAAAGATTATTTGTAGGTACAGTGGGTATATTGCCCGTAAAGGATACCACATCACCTGACTTTGAAAGGGCCGTTTTGGATGTTTGGCATTATAACGATGATTATATCCAGCCGGTTCAATCAAAAACATTAGATGTTGAACTGCGCAGAAGTTATCCCGCAAGAGTAGATATCGGGTCAAAACAATTGGTGCAGTTGGGTAATGAACGGTTCAGGAATATGATCACTACCAAAGAAGGTGATGGCGATGTATTTTATGTAGCATCTGATTATGGGAAACGAATCGCTTCGCAATGGCAGGGGTATACGTTCAATGACCTCTATGCCATCGATCCAGAAACAGGTGTATCAGAAATGATCGGTAAGGATTTTAAAGGGAATGTGATACAGGCCTCTTATTCAGGTAAATATCTTTTGTATTTTGATGAGATCAAGGCAGGCTATTTTATTTACAATTCGGCTACTAAAAAAACATACCCTATAGCCAAAGATATTAAGACATCTTTGAATGATGAGGAAAATGATGTTCCCGATGAACCCAATGCGTATGGGATAGCCAAATGGATGGAGAATGATAAATACGTGCTGATTTACGACAGGTATGATATCTGGCAGGTGGATCCGGACGCAAAAGAAAAATCTGTTTGCATGACCAGTGGCAGGAAAGATAAAACCGAGTATCGGTATATAAGTACTGATCCAGATGAAAAATTTATTAAAGTCGGGCAGAAATTACTTATGCATGTATTTGATGAGAAAGATAAAAGCAGTGGATTGGCAATCCTTAACCTAGGTAAGAGCAATGCCATATCCATATTATTTAAAGAACCTGTAAACACAAATGCCGTTGTACAAAAAGCAAGAGATGCAGATGTATTGGTTTATACAAAAGAAACCTATAGTAAATCAGCTGATCTGTATGTGCACCCATTAAACGGAATCTCTGTTAAGTTCTCGCACAGTAATCCACAACAATCAGAATATAATTGGGGCACTTCAGAATTATTTAAGTGGAAAGCCTATACCGGTAAAGAAACAGAAGGAATAGTATATAAACCTGAAGATTTTGATCCAAAGAACAAATACCCGATGATTGTTTATTTCTATGAAAGGAACAGTAATACATTATACAATTACCAGGCACCTTCACCCACACCGTCGCGTTTGAATATTTCATTTTTTGTAAGCAGGGGATATATAGTATTTGTTCCGGATATCTGGTATAAAACGGGTTACCCCGGTCAGGGTGCATGTGATTATATTCTTAGCGGAACGAGGGCGGTAGTAAAACAAGGCTATGTAGATAGCACAAAAATCGGTTTGCAGGGGCAAAGCTGGGGTGGTTACCAAATCGTTTATTTGATTACCAAAACAAATTTATATGCAGCTGCATGGGCAGGTGCGCCAGTGGCTAATATGACGAGTGCTTATGGTGGGGTTCGATGGGGTAGTGGGTTGGTGCGACAGTTCCAGTATGAAAAAACACAAAGCCGTATTGGTGCCAGCTTGTGGGAAAAGCCGGAGCTTTATATAAAGAACTCTGCCTTATTTTCTTTGCCAAAAGTAAAAACACCGTTGGTTATCATGGCTAATGATGCTGATGATGCAGTGCCCTGGTACCAGGGAATTGAAATGTATGCCGGCATGCGGCGTTTAGGGAAAAAAGTATGGATGCTTACTTATAATGGGGAAGCACATAATTTAGTAGAACGCAGGAACAGAAAAGATATCCAGGTAAGGGAGCAGCAATTTTTTGATTATATGTTGAAAGGCGAGAAGCCTGCCAAATGGATTTCCGATGGTGTACCCGCAGTAATGAAAGGCAGGGATTGGGGATTAGGATATTAAGTCAAAAATCAATAGTTAAAAATCAAAATAAAAAAGTTCAGACGGTTTTTTACCATCTGAACTTTTTTATTACGCTGTGAAATTCCCTTCACTCTGCGATCTCAG
>JAYSXR010000384.1:0-2383 GCA_043717145.1 Chitinophagaceae bacterium
AAAGCGGTCGGTGTAGAAGTAATGACAGCCCATTCCAGTTCTGAGCGGATCAATTGTACAAAAGAAGTAATACTGTCTGCTGGCACCATTCAATCGCCGCATATTTTAATGCTATCCGGTATTGGGGATACAACCGAATTAAGTAAACAAGGAATTGATATTATCCTGTCTTTGCCCGGGGTTGGTAAGAACCTGCAGGACCATGTGTGGACGGGGGTAAGTAGTTTAGCAACTATCCCAACTGCCAATTCATTACTAAAGCCTTCAAATATGTTTAAGGCATTAATGCAACACTTGTTCCTTAAAACCGGGCCACTGGGTAATAGCCCCATCGAGGCAAATGCCTTTCTCAAATCAGATCCTTCATTAGTAAGGCCAGATATTCAGTTTCATTTTGTGCCATTGGGCATAACAGACGATTACTCAATGGATATTTATGATATGGATACGTTTACCCGAGAAGATGGGTTTGGCATTATGGCCATATTAATCAGACCTGAAAGCAGGGGATATATCGGGCTGAAAAGTGCTAAACCCACTGATCCACCAATAATACAACCGAACCTTTTGTCTACCCCTAAAGACAGGGAAGTCTTGCTCACTGCGTTAAGAAAATCTATGGAGGTGATGAATGCCAAATCGCTCGCCGGTTATTCTGTTAACGGTATCCATTTTCCCAAAGAGCCCTTTACCGATGATACTTTACTGGCACATATCCGAAAAACTGCCGAAACATTATACCATCCCGTAGGGACCTGTAAAATGGGGAAAGACGGCATGGCTGTCGTGGATGATACGCTGAAAGTACATGGCATTAAAGGTTTGCGGGTAATAGATGCCTCTATTATGCCCTCTATTGTTTCTGGTAATACCAATGCCGCTGCGATCATGATTGGGGAGAAAGGGGCAGATATGATTAAGAATGGACATTGATCCGGCTTTTATCGCGTCACATTTCTTTAAATGTGTTTAATTTACACATTGTTTTACTACTTTAGCAACCACAAAAAAACTTCGACTTGGCCTCTCAAAAACTAAACCTTACAGAATCTGCTCCTGTGGACGTAAAAGCTAATATCTCGCCTAAAAAAAAGACAGATACACATAATACTATAGAAAAAACGGTGACCCTTGTAAAAAAAGGTTATGTAAACGAAAAAAAGCAGGCGGTTGACCCACCTGCTTCCCCAGATGTTATAATGGCCGTAAAAAAAGTAAACGGCCAGCCGGCTATTCTAAAAAAAACTGCAACCAAAAAAATAGTAGCGCGAAAACAACCTGCCTCAGCCGTAGCAAAAAAAGAAACAAAGCCTGCGACCAAAAAAGCCAAGGTGAAAAAAGTAGTTGTGGAGAAAAAAACAATGGTAAGTTGTCATGTTCAAAAACTTATTTTTCAAATTAAGTTTCATACCAATTATGGGCAGGACTTATTTATCATAGGCGATCATCCACTATTGGGTAATAATCAAATAGAAAATGCAGTACCCCTTCAATATTTTAATGATGAGTATTGGTTCACTGTTATTGATCTGAAAGGTGCAGATGTGGTGGATGGTAATATCACCTATCATTATATTCTTAAAAATGCTGATGGTACACTGAACTTTGATTGGGGTAATGATAAAAAAATCAATCTTTCCAAAAACAATGCCGAAGAATTAATTTGTACAGATGCCTGGAATTATGCAGGTTATTTTGAAAATACATTTTACACAGAACCCTTTACCGGCGTGTTGTTAAAAGCTAATCATACCCCCGTAAAAACACGCTCCCTTAAAAAGGTTACACATACATTAAAAGTGAAAAGCCCGTTATTAGCCAAAGGGCAAACCTTATGCATTTTAGGAAGCTGCGCAACGATTGGCAACTGGGATACCGCGAAGCCTGTTTTAATGAGCAGGGGCGCGGAAGAAGAGTTTTATACAGTTTCAGTAAATCTGTCAAAAGAACCTTTCCCCATTGCCTATAAATATGGGGTGTATGATGTTGATAATAAACAGTTCGTTCGTTATGAAGATGGCAATAACCGAGTGCTGCATGACGCAGGAAAACAAAATCGGCAGGCAATATTAAATGATGGCTTCGCTCTACTTCCCAACAATACATGGAAGGGTGCGGGGATGGCTATACCTGTATTCAGCCTGCGTAGTGAAAAAAGTTTTGGCATCGGAGAGTTTACTGATTTGCTATCAGCAGTGGACTGGGCTAAAAAAGTAGGACTAAAAATGATTCAGGTTCTACCCATTAATGATACTACGGCTACGCATACATGGATGGATTCCTATCCGTATGCCGCCATCTCTGCCTTTGCCTTACACCCGGTTTATCTCAATTTAGAAAAAATTACTCCGGCAGATACCCGCAAACGATTGCAAAAATTAGA
>JAYSXR010000385.1:0-2375 GCA_043717145.1 Chitinophagaceae bacterium
TCCAAACGTGTTCAAACATAAACCTCCGTTCGGCATCCACATTTAAAGTCATTTCTCCGTTAATAGTTATAAAATCCCTTTTACCACTTGTAGGATCAATTTTAGAAATACCTCCATCGGCAGAAAGGAAAATAGTTTTCTGATCCTTATCCCAAACCATACTACCGCCAGCGGCATTTAAAGGCACGAGCATTTTGGTTTCTTTGGTACGGAGATTAGTGGTCCACAGGTTACTGCCTTTTTCAAAACGTGCCAGGTAATAAAGTGTTTCACCATCTTTACTTACCAATGCATCACTCAATGCAGAGGAATGAATGGTGAGTTTTGATTTACGCATGGTGAGTCCATCCCAGTCAATCATCACGCTGTCTTTCTTCACATCCTTCTTCTTTGAGCTATCCGCTTTGGCTTTATTATCTTCTGATTCTTTTAATAAGGCAGCATCTTCTTTGCTCAGGTTGAATTTATCAAATGCATCCTGGGAGAAGAACATGGCATAAGCATCGCTCTGTGCGCCGCCGCTTTGTGCAACCCCTTTTAATCCGTCACGGTTACTGAACCAGAGCATGGCTTTTCCACCCATGATCCATTTAGGCCTGCTGTCGTTAAAGCCGCTTTCAGTAAGGTTGGTTACTTTGCCTTTGCCATCTGCGGCAATGATACCTACTTCACCGGGTGCAATGCCGGGAACAGAATAATCAAACAATATCCATTTGTTGTCAGGGCTCCATTGAAAATACTGGTCGTTATCGCCCATAGAAAACAATTCTTTATCAGTAAGCAATATGCGGGATTGTTTGGATGCGATATTATAGATCTTCAATGTCATTCGGTTCTCTATAAATGCGATCTCTTTACCATCGGGTGAATAGACGGGTTGATAATTTTCTTTTTCATTAACGACCACCGGCATTTCTTTTAATACGGTAGAGGCATAGAAATACGGCTCTTCATCGCGTAGTTTTTTAGTTTCAAAAATTTTCCAGCTATTACCGCGTTCTGATGCATAGAGTAACGTTTTGCCGTCGGGAGAAAAACTTACCAGCCTTTCCTGTTCCGGTGTATTGGTAATGCGTTTGGTAACTCCGCCTTCTACACTGGTAACAAATACTTCGCCACGAAAAATAAAAGCTACTTCTTTTCCATTGGGTGAAACAGATACGTCCCTGGCGCCGCCACTTACCGGCACTATTTTTTCATTATTGCTTTTGGCATCTGCCGAAATGGTGATGTTTATCTTTTGGCCCTTACCGCCTCCTTTCTGTGTATAAAGTTCACCATCATAACTATAACAAAGCACACCATCGGCAGACGAACTAAGAAAGCGTACCGGATGTTTTTTATAAGAAGTGAGTTGTTGTGATTTACCGCCGTTGATACCCATTTTCTGTACATTGAATGAACCGCTTTCTTCACTGAGGTAATAAAAAGCCTTATCGTTATCTGTGAATACAGGAGTCCTGTCTTCACCGGCAAAAGACGTGATCTTTTTATGGGTGCCGGTTTTGCTATCGTAGATCCAGATATCACGTGCAATAGCAGAAGTGTGGTGTTTGCGCCAGGTGTTCTCTCCACCTTTTTTATCCTGGTAAATAAAATATTGGCCGTTTTTACTCAGTTTCACATCTTCTGCCGGGGTGGTTAATACCTGTTCCACCTTTCCACCGGTTACCGAAACTTTATATAGTTCCGGTTGTGAACCGGTGGGATAGGTACGGTTACTGGCGAGGTCCATACGGCTTGAGCCAAAAAGTATGTTTTTATCATCATTGGTAAACTCATACGGGTATTCCTGCGCGGAATGATAGGTTACCCGTTTGGCTTCACCACCTTCGGCAGGCATGATAAAGATGTCGAAGTTGCCATAGCGGTCGCTGGCAAATGCGATGGATTTACCATCGTGGCTCCATACCGGCATAAAATCATGCGCTTCATGAACGGTGAGTGTTGTAGCCATACCGCCGGCGGCGGGCACACGATACAAATCGCCTTTATAAGTAAAGACGATGGTTTTGCCGTCGGGCGAAATGGCGGAATAACGCAACCATCCGGGTGTAAGCTGGGCAAATGCAGTCAGGCCTGCGAATGCGGCCAATAATAAAAAGGTAATTTTTCTCATAGCAGTTTAAATGAACGAGGAAGTTAAGAAAGAACGGGGTAGATTATAAACCGTGTTGAAGAAATTTGATGAATTTCGGGAAGCAGTACCTTTAATGGCGAAAAGAAATACATAGTAGTTACATAGTTCAGGTTAGAGAAAAGAGCAATTAGGAATATACAGTATATGGGCTTTTCCTGACCGATATGTTTCAACTTACACAAATATATTTATCGAAAATTATTTATGGGATCGCCATTTACCATATACCAATCAA
>JAYSXR010000386.1:0-6990 GCA_043717145.1 Chitinophagaceae bacterium
CTTCAGTAAACATCCTCATCAGTGATCTGAGGGCTTTGACGGGACCGGCTGTTAATGATAAACTTATCTATCTTGATACCAAACTGACTGATATAGACAATGCAGGATCAATCTATTTCGAATACTGCTACGAAGATTTCGATATCAAAGCAGAAATTGAAATGATAACAATCAGTAAAATGGCGGAAGCGGAAAATAAGGCGGTGAGCCTGCAGCTGTATTTATCCCCCTGGCTTGTTATCGTGCATCTGGACAGGGTTTTCCTGCAACAAGTACTTTCTAAACTACTTTCTCAGTTATTGGTAAGTGTGCAGAATGGTTCCGTTATCAGCATTCATATTACCGATTGTGATGGAAAATGTATGGTAGAGGGAATCAACCGTTCAGCTATTGCGGAAGCGCAAATAACAGAAGATTATTTTAAAAAATACAGGATAAACAATTCCCTCCAAAACCACGTTGCAACGGTTGAGGATACTTTATCAGTTTACAAACAAATAACTGAAGACATGGGTGGTGAACTGATATACAACTTCACAAACAAAAGCGAGAAAAATTATTTCAGATTGAAATGTATGCTCGCTTGAGGTAAGTCAAAATACATTGTTTTGATTTTTACTTTTTAATTCCTTATGGGCCTACCGCTCTTTAACACACTCTGTATTCTTTCCAAGGTTTTCTTCTCACCACAAAGGCTTAAAAAGGCTTCTCTTTCAAGGTCAAGTAAATATTGTTCGCTTACCAGGCTTTGTTCGCTAAGATCGCCACCGCACATAACGTAAGCAAGTTTTTTTGCTACCAAGGAATCATGTTCGGTAGCGTAATTACCGCGCCGCATACCGTTAATGCCTGCCAGCATCGCGCCTAATCCTAAACGGCCCATAACTTTTACGTCTTTGCGCTGCTGGGGTATGGAATAACCCTCATCATACATTTCAATCACACTTTTTTTGGCTTCTGCAATTCGGCGACCCACATTCATGACAACTTCATCATGGCCTTTTCTTAAAATACCCATATCAAAAGCTTCCTGCGCAGAAGTGGCTACCCTGGCTGTGGCGATAGAGAAGAAACGGTTTTTCAGCGTAACGGTTTCAGGTTCATCTTCATGCAGGTCATCACCGGCGCGAAGTGCAAACTCTTTGGTACCGCCCCCACCGGGTATCAGGCCAACACCTAATTCTACCAGGCCAATGTAGGTTTCTGCCGCTGCGCAAATTTTATCGGCATGTAAATTCATTTCGCAACCACCGCCCAAGGCAAGACCATGTGGCGCAGTAACAACAGGAATGGATGAATAACGAACCCGCATCATACTGTTTTGGAACATGCGTATGGCCATATCCAGTTCATCATATTCTTGTTCAATGGCCAGCATGAAAATCATACCCACATTCGCGCCGGCACTAAAATTAGCCCCATCATTGGCTATAACCAATCCTTTAAATTTTTCTTCGCAAACAGATATGGCTTTATTTAATCCTTCCAATACTTCGCCACCAATACTGTTCATTTTTGTGCTCCATTCAAAACCCGCAACCCCATCGCCGATATCATATAACCGGCAGGCACTGTTGTTCCAAATTAGTTTATCAGCATGGTTACTCAACACAATAAATGCTTCTCCACCCGGAACGGTTTTATATGTTTTAGATGCCGCATCATAATACAAACGTTTACCTGCTTCTACTTTATAAAAACTGGTAGCACCACTTGCCAGCATCTCTTCAACCCAACCCGCAACCTGGTAACCCGCAGCTTTCATCGCTTCAATTGTTTTGGGTACGCCCAATACATCCCATGTTTCAAACGCGCCAATCTCCCAGCCAAAGCCGGCCATCATTGCATCATCCAAACGGTAGATCTCATCACTGATCTCAGGTATACGGTGTGAAATATATGCGAACAGTGAAAAATGAAATAGCTTGTAAAATTCACCTGCTTTATCAGGGGCATTGCCCAGCATTTTTATCCGCTGTTTCAGGTCTTCAACTGATTTTGCGGCTTCGAGGCTTGCAAATTTTGGTTTAACCCGGGCACCATATTCCATGGTTTGCAGGTTTAGTGTGAGGATCTCTTTTCCTTCCGCTGATTTTATTTTTTTAAAAAATCCTTGTCCGGTTTTATCACCCAGCCAATTATTGGTAACCACCGTTTCTAACCAACCCGGGATGGTAAAAATTTCTTTTGCTTCATCTGCCGGGCAATTATCCGCCACACCTTTGGCCACTTTCACCAATGTGTCAATACCTACTACATCAGCTGTTCTGAAGGTTGCCGATTTTGGACGGCCGATAATCGGGCCTGTCAATGCATCCACTTCATCAATACTCAAACCCAGTTTGTTCATGATATGAAAAATACTCATGATGCTGAACACACCAATGCGGTTGGCAATGAAGGCCGGCGTGTCCTTACATAGAACGGTTGTTTTACCAAGGTAAAGGTCTCCATAGTGCAATAAAAAATCAACCACTTCAGGATCAGTAAACGGTGTTGGAATAATTTCAAGTAAACGGAGGTATCGTGGCGGGTTGAAAAAATGCGAACCGCAGAAATGTTTCTTAAAATCATCACTCCTCCCTTCGGCCATCAGGTGAATAGGGATGCCGGATGTATTGGAAGTAATCAATGTTCCCGGCTTGCGAAATTTTTCTACTTTCTCGTAAATAATTTGTTTAATGTCTAATTTTTCCACCACTACTTCAATAATCCAGTCGCAGTTGGCAATATCCTTGAGGTTATCATCAAAATTACCGGTAGTAATACGTTTGACTACATCCTTGGTAAAAACAGGTGAGGGATTGCTTTTAATGGCAGCCTGAAGGGCATCGTTTACCAGTTTGTTCCGTTCTGCAGGTTTGGTACTTTGTTCAGCGCCTTTGACTACCATGTCTAACAATAAAACCTGTACGCCAATGCCCGCAAAATGACAGGCAATCCTGGAACCCATTACACCACTACCTAAAACCGCAACTTTTTTAATGGAACGTTTCATATCATCAAGCTTTTCGTAAAATTAGTTAGTTATGCAACTAATTGTGTCGAAGGTAAGAAAAATATTATTTTATACCGATAGGCCTTAAATGCCGGCCGGCTACTTTTTCAGGTCAAAGGGCGGAAAAATGCTTTAAAACCGGGTAAATATTACCGTTGTTTCAGCCTTTTCACCTTTTAAAAATTACAGGTAGTTATTGCCAAGCTTTCATTTATTTTTGTTAGCTATGGAAATTGACGCTAAAATGGTAGATAACCTGGCGCATTTGGCAAGGTTACGTTTTGATGATTCGGAAAAAGAATCCATTAGGGCAGATCTGCAAAAAATGGTAGCTTTTGTAGAAAAACTGGAAAATGTAAACACCACTGGTGTGGAGCCTTTGCTCTTTATCAGTGATGCGGCAAATGTATTGCGGGAAGATATTGTGCAGGGTTCTGTTTCCCGCCAAGAGGCTTTGCTGAACTCACCTGTAAAAGATCCAGCATTTTTTAAAGTACCAACCGTAATAAAGAAGTAATTAGTGTAAGATAGATTTAACCGAAACCACCTGTTATGAGTGATGCAATCATTATTTTAGAAAATATTCAGAAAAGTTATTTCATGGGTAATCAGGCCATACCTGTTCTGAAAGGGATCACCCTCGATATTTTCAAAAATGAATATGTCGCATTAATGGGACCGTCGGGTAGCGGTAAAAGTACCCTTATGAATATTTTAGGCTGTCTCGATTCACCCACTGGTGGTAAATACGTTCTTAATAGCAAAGACGTAAGTAAAATGCCCGATGATGATCTTGCGGAAGTAAGGAATACAGAGATCGGTTTTGTGTTCCAACAGTTTAACCTGCTGCCACGTTTATCGGCTGCTGAAAATGTGGCTTTACCACTGATTTATGCGGGTGTAAGTAAAAAGGAAAGGATAGAAAGGGCTATGGAAGCTTTAAAAAAAGTAGGGCTCGAAGACAGGAGCCATCATAAATCCAATGAGTTAAGCGGTGGACAGATTCAAAGGGTGGCTATTGCACGTGCATTGGTTAATAACCCTTCCTTGTTACTGGCTGATGAGCCTACAGGTAATCTCGATTCAAAGACCTCGGTTGAGGTAATGGAGATCTTTGGAAAAATAAGGGATGCAGGCAATACTGTTGTATTGGTAACCCACGAAGAAGATATTGCCCGATATGCCCACAGGGTTGTTCGTTTGCGCGATGGTTTGGTAGAGAGTGATAAAGTGAAAGAACTTTCCATGATCAGTCATTAGGTGATAGTCCAGCTAGCATGGTCCATACACAACCCTCAGAGCCCCCAGCGCTCTTTTATTGAACCTTTGCGTGGTACTTTTGTTTTATACTTACAAATGAACCTGCGGCATAAGGCAATCATTATTACGTATTAAATCAATCGTGACCAATGGCATTAAAAATATATACCAGAACAGGCGACCTTGGCAAAACATCTTTAATTGGTGGAACCAAAGTACCTAAGAGCCATATTCGAATTGATACTTATGGCACGGTGGATGAACTCAACTCTTATATAGGATTGGTAAGTGATCATATTGCTGATGATCATGCCAAAGCCATGTTGAAAGAAATACAGGACCGCTTATTTACCATTGGTTCTTCACTTGCCTGCGATCCCGATAAAGAGCCACTGATGAAGATTCCTGATTTGAAAGAATCCGATATCAGTTTATTGGAAACAGAGATTGATAAAATGAATGAGGCCCTTGCTCCCATGAAGTTTTTTATTTTACCCGGCGGCCATGTGGCTATCTCAACAGCCCATGTGGCCAGGTGTGTTTGCCGAAGGGCGGAACGCTGCTGCGTAAATATGCAGGAACAGGCGATTTTTGTTGACCCTTTGGTGATAAAATACCTGAACCGCTTAAGTGATTATTTATTTGTGTTAGCCCGGTATATTGGTCACCTGTTGAAAGTGGCAGACATTCCCTGGAAGCCAAGAGTGTGAACAGCCAGGTATTCTTCAGGCTTCAACCCGCTTCTTTCTTCGTAAGATAAATGAGGCAATAACTGTTATGATTATCCAAACAAACTCATAAATACAAATAGCAAAACATAAGAAAGAAGTGAGCCACCTGTGGTCATCTCCACTTCTTTCATTTTTGCAGCTATTATTTTTGGTGAGGCATGTGCAGTTTCTAATTTACTACGTTCAAAAGCAAGTAAAATGGATTTGTATTGTGTATTGATGAGTTCTCCATAAAAGGCATACCAAATACTCACGCCGGCGCTACACATTACTGATACAATTGCGCCTGTTTTAAAACCCTCCTCAAAACGCAAAGATCCGTTTTGTTGTTTTCTTACCTGGTAAGTAGCCACAACAACCAGCATATAAAAAACAATGGCCCCCAGCATACGGGTATATTGCCCTATTTCATGTTTGGTGGTATTATAACCTAGAAAGTGTTCAATGATTGTCTAGATGACAGAAACGCCTAATGCATACAGCGCATATTTTACAGTAGTATTTTTCATATAACAAGTTGTCGGTTGCTTGAATATAATCATATACGATTTTGGGTGAAAAAGGTACAGTTAATTCGTTCAGCACAAGTGTGCGACGCTACGAAGATGCCATAAGTATGAAAGCCCGTCAACAAATATTATCCTACAATTTTACCATCTTTCATATGCAATATCCGGTCGCTCATAGCCGCCAGTTCTTCGTTATGGGTTACAATGAGAAAAGTTTGTTGAAAATCGTTTCGGAGTTGTACAAAAAGCTCGTGTAATTCTTTGGCATGGGTACTATCCAGATTGCCTGTAGGCTCATCGGCGAAAACGATGGAAGGGTTATTAATCAGTGCCCGGGCAACCGCCACCCGCTGCTGCTCGCCTCCTGATAATTGCTGCGGTTTGTTGTCTATCCGGTCGCCAAGCCCTAAAGTTGTCAACAATTCAATGGCCCTGGCGGTTACCTCTTTTTTCTTTTGGCCCGCTATCCAGGCCGGAATGCTCACATTCTCCAATGCTGAAAATTCAGGTAATAAATGATGGAACTGGAATACGAAGCCAATATGCCTGTTTCTGAAAGCGGCCATTTTTTTACCGGAAAGCTGGTCAATACGCTCATTATTAAGCCAAATGGAGCCTTCATCTGGTTTATCAAGGGTTCCTAGTATATGTAATAAAGTGCTTTTTCCGGCTCCTGAAGAGCCTACAATACTCACAATCTCGCCTTTATTTATCTCAATATCAACCCCTTTCAGCACCTGTAAACTGCCGTATTTCTTAGTAATATGTTCAGCTTTCAGCATTGTAAAGGGTTAATTTAAGGCTACAAACCTACAACAGCAGGAGGCTTAATGGCCATTTTTTGAACATTTCTTTACACAAACCAAAAAACTCGCATTTGGTAGTTTCGTTTATACGGCTACATTTGCAAAAAAATAAAAGGTAAAATATGTTCTGGACTTTAGAATTGGCAAGTTACCTGGAAGAAGCTCCCTGGCCTGCATCAAAGGATGAGCTGATTGATTATTCTATCCGCAGCGGTGCGCCGCTGGAGGTTGTTGAAAACCTGCAGGAACTGGAAGATGAAGGTGAGGTATATGAAAGCATTGAAGATATCTGGCCCGATTATCCAAGCCAGGAAGATTTTATGTTTAATGAAGATGAATATTAAAATTCACCTGCTGCCCATGAGGAGACGTTAGATAATTATAACAAAGCCATTCATGCGTATGAATGGCTTTGTTGTTTTCCGGCTGTTAAATAACTATTTGACTGCTGTTGTGTCACTCACTTTAACTGTTGTAAGTGAACTGAGTTGGTTATTGTTTTTTAAAGCTCATTTTAAAATAAAGCAATACCAAGGTAAGTACCAGTACAACCAGGTTGGCCGAAATAACCGGACCGCTGTTAATGGCAAATGCATAGATGAGCCAGACGATGGTGCTGGATAGCACAATAAAAATCATCCACACACTCAGGTCGCCCACACTTTTTGATTGCCATGATTTATACA
>JAYSXR010000387.1:0-6980 GCA_043717145.1 Chitinophagaceae bacterium
AAGCCATTTAAAAAAAGATGGCTTAATTTTGATAATAGTCAGACGCATCATCAATCGGTTGCTCTTCTGTTAAGCAATCCAGTCAAAAATGGCGGGTGATTTTGATATTGGATTTTGTTTACCAACTCGAACATGCAGCAGGCCTAGCTGTTGAGCACACTTTCACGGCTATGGCTCGCTTTGCGCAAAGAGCCCATTATTTTACAGTTTTTCACCTAGTGTTGGTAAACAATATACTGACTGATTGTGTCTGTTAAGTAAATTCAGTTAACCAAACAGAACGATATGAAGTCCTTATCACAAACGTGGTTTGCCGATGGGTATATTGATTTTGAATTGAAGAAATATACCCTGTTGGCCTATTTACAGGAGATCGGTAAAAATTTCTGCGAAAAGAAATTATATCCGTCACTGGCCGATCTTATTTTTCATTACAATAATTTAATAGCCTTCAAAGAAAACAAACGGTACCTGCAGGAACAGTTCCCGAAAAGCCGTACCGGCATCCAGATAGAAAAATTACAATTACTGTACGAATCATTGGTTGAAGACGATACTTTGATGCAGGAACTTGCGGAGATTATCACTTACGCTTCTTCTGCCATGAAAAAAGCCATCACCTCCGGTAGCGAAATATATGAGTTTGTTGAAAACAAACTAACCATCGAACCTGTGGGTATCATGCCTATTGACCATAATGAAGGTTATTTTTTATTATGTGAAGGCAGCTGCAAAAACACCTGGGTTTACCAATACAGGCTGAGTATTTTTGAACACCATGATGAAAAATACCGAAGCATCAAAACCGAATTTATAGATGTATGGCAGCGAAACTTCGTGAATTCTTACCACAACATCAAAGCGCAACTCATACGCAACCGTTCCGATTTTCCTAACCCCACAGTGTATGCAGTAGAAACCGACCTTAGTATACCCATGGAAGAAACTTTATTACCAATTGCGAAGAGAAGTTTGGTAAGGTATATTACGGTGAATACAGCTTAGAGGCATTGCGAATTAGAAATTTCGAATCCGTAATTTTTAATTCGTAATTCGTATTTTTTAATTACTCTCTTTCTCCATCATCAAAAACGCTTTAATAAATCCATCCAGTTCCCCGTCCATTACCGGCCCCACATTGCCTACCTCGTAATCTGTACGGTGGTCCTTGATCATTTTATAGGGATGGAAAACATAACTGCGTATCTGGCTGCCCCACTCTATTTTCTTTTTATTGGCATTGCTTGCATTCAACACTTCCTGACGTTTGCGTATTTCTTCTTCGTACAAACGGCTCTTAAGCATTTTCATAGCCAGTTCACGATTCTCCCCTTGTGTTCTGGCTTGCTGGCACTCAACAATGAATCCACTGGGTATATGCTTTAAGCGAACGGCTGTTTCTACTTTGTTGACGTTCTGTCCGCCGCTACCACCACTCCGGTAAAAAGCCCATTCTACATCAGCTGGGTTTACATTGATCTCGATGCTGTCGTCAATCAAAGGATATACATATACAGAAGCAAATGAAGTATGCCGCCTTGCATTACTGTCAAATGGCGAAATACGCACCAAGCGGTGTACGCCACTTTCTGCCTTTAAAAATCCATAGGCAAATTCACCATCAAACTGTAAAGTGGCAGTTTTAATACCAGCACCATCCCCTTCCTGGTAATCAATATCGGTTACTTTCCAGCCCTGCTTATCACCATACATCCGGTACATGCGTAGCAACATCTCTGCCCAATCCTGGCTCTCTGTTCCACCTGCGCCTGAATTAATTTGCAACATGGCTGGCAATTCATCCTCAGGCTTATTAAGTGTACTTTTAAATTCAGCATCTTCAATATGCTGTAATGCCATGTCATACACGGCCTTCACTTCGTCCTCCAAAGCATCACCCGATTTCCAGAAATCGAATAATACGGCAAGATCTTCCACAGCTGTTTCCAGCTGTTTAAAGAGTTTAAGCCAGTATTCATTTACTTTGATTTCTTTCATAATCGCCGTGGCCCGGATATTATCATCCCAGAAACCCGGTGAGAGAGAGAGTTGGCGGTCAGTGTCTACTTTATAATTGCGGTTCTCAACGTCAAAGAAACCTCCTCAGGACAACCACACGGTCCCTCATAATCTTAATTTGTTCTTGTGTCATAACTGCAAAAGTAAGGGAATGAATTTAATCTAGCCGGCTGCAATTAGCGGACCAGGCAATTGTTGCGTCGCACACTTGAGCAGTTGTGCAGAACGCGGCATTTTTTTGTAAGTAGTGAATGGTGAGTAAATATTATACACTCACCAATCACGACTGCCTATCATCAAAAAAAACTACAAACCTCATAAGCCGGATTCTGTTTCTAAACTATCATTTATCTGGCCCCGCCATTACTGGCGGGATCTTGCTGCCTACCCTGGATCTCGGACGAGCAGCCCTCAAACGATCCTATACATGGCATTACAGCACCCAAGGTTTACCCGTTTTGACTGTTACCAATCAAAACTGTGAGCTTTTACCTCACATTTTCACCTTTTCTCCTTGCAGAGTAGTTATTTTCTGTGGCACTATCGCTCTCCCGATCTTCACCGGGAGGCCGGCTCTTCACCGGTGGGTTGCTCTGCGCTGTCCGGACTTTCCTTCCTTCCGGCTTAGCCGGAAGAACGATAGCTCGGGTTTGTAGCACGGCAAAGATACATCGCCAGTTTCACAGATTTTAGTATGATTTATATGACTGTACAAATAAGCGATCTTCCATAATAATCATATCAATCCTACGAAAATCTGTACAATCAATAATTAAAGAATATCTCTGTAGACCCATACCCAAACCTGGGATCATATTGATTAACGAAGGTTTTTACTTCCCGCTTAGTTTTAAGTATCTCGTGTATCTCGTCACGCAGTTTCCCGGTTCCTACCCCATGAATAATAACCAGTGAAGGTTGCCGGTGCGCCACAGCCAGTTCATACCATTTTTGAAACTCGCTTAATTGCATGGTGAGTATTTCAAAATTACTCATGTGCTGAAAATTAACCATCAGCTTCTCCATATGCAGGTCAACCACAGAACGGGCAGGTTCTAAATGCTGCCTCACTTCGGAGGCATCGTATATTTTGTATCCTTTGGCTGCAAGTGAACCAAGTTCAAAATAAGGTTCATCTGCTTTATCCGGGTATTCTGTAAATAATTGATAAGTGATAGTGGGTTCATTATTATCCTTCATCTCCTCAATTTTCTGAAACACCTGTTTTGGTTTTAATTTCAGGAAGGCTTCAAAATGCGGGGCTTTCTTTTTATCGGGAAGCAACAAAGAAAAATCAAACGCAAATGTGGGACTGTCATTCACGGCTTCAAAAGGAATATCATGCAGATAAAAATCATGAAAAGGGGCGATCTCATTGGTTAATTCAAAATCTGTTTTTCCCAGAAATTGTTGGGTATAAGTAAATGTATAGGCTGCACCTGTTCTATTAACAAGGTGTATTTTCAACAGCTCAACTATTTCATCATTAAAATCGTCTAAAGAAAATTTGGGTATCAATGACAGCCAAACACCTTCTGCAACTTTTATTTCGTTGGGCTGTGGTTTTTCTTTAGGCAGCTGATCAATATAGACTTTCGGCTCTGCCTTTTTATCCTGAAACAGTTTCTTTTGCGTAAACCGCTTGAAATAAGGGAAATCAATCTGGTCCATGTATGCCGGGAACTTTACACCGCGAACTTCAATCATCACCATCTGATCATTCATAATTTCCACCACCCTGCCTTCTTCATTGCTAAGCAGCACAAGTATTTCGTCTCCAATCTGGTATTTCATCATGCGAAATTACAAAGAAGCAACCAACACTTGAATTACGAATTATGAATTACGAATTATAAATTGTTAATTAAGAAAGTAGGAATAAAGGTTTTTACCCGTAATTGGTAATTCGTAATTATTTATTCCACCGCCTCGTACACGGCCAGCTTACTTCTTTTTCGTCCGTACAGGAAATAAATTGTTAGTCCCAACCCCATCCACGCAAAGAACCATAACCAACTGATGGCGGGTATCTCAATCATCAGGTACAAACAACTCAATGCACCAATAACGGGGATGACGGAATAGCTTCCGATAAAACTTTTTACTGCCGTAATAATCGCTATCAGCATAAATACCAGGAATAATATCTCTTGGTAGCTTTCTGAAGAAACATTGGTAAAGCCTTCTATTATACGGTTACGGAACAGAAAGGCAACAATTGCAATTATCAGCGGCAGGATGTATTTGCCATTGATATAGGGAAGCTGGAAAGCATTGCTACCCTTGGCTTTCGCTATTTTCGGCAATACCAAAACACCAAAACACACTAACACAAAAGCAAATAAAGTTCCGATACTTGTAAGGTCAGTCATGGTACTGCTTGATACAAATAAAGCAGGAATACCTACCATGAACCCAGTAACGATCGTTGCAAAAGAAGGTGTATGAAATTTAGGATGCACTTTGGCAAATTGTTTAGGTAATAATCCATCGCGGCTCATACTCATCCATATACGGGGTTGCCCTAATTGAAATACCAGTAATACACTGGTAGTAGCCACAACCGCACTTACAGAAATCAGGTATCCTATTTTATTCAGGTGTAATTTCTCAAACGCATATGCCAATGGATCATCTACTTTCAATTCACTGAAATGAACCATCCCGGTTAATACCAGGGCAATTAAAATATACAAAACGGTACAGATTAATAAAGAATAAATCATACCCCTGGGCAGATCGCGCTGCGGATTTTTGCATTCCTCCGCTGTAGTAGAAATCGCATCAAACCCAATAAAGGCATAGAATACAGCCGACACCCCGGCTAATACCCCGCCAAACCCATTGGGCAAAAACGGTTTCCAGTTTTTGGTATCCACATAAAAGGAACCGATCACGATTACGAAAATGATGACCATGATCTTGAAGATCACCATAAAATTGGTGCTCTTTTTACTTTCTTTAATACCTATATAAGCCAGTATGGTAATCAAAAAAACAATGATTAATGCCGGCAGGTTGATGATGAATTTCCAGCCTGCAATCACCGGGGCATGCATAATGGCATCATATCCTATTTTTGCATTCTTACTCATGGTTTCCAATGCTTGTCCGCTTGCCAAAGCTTTGGTAGCTTCTTCATATCCGGCATTTGCATTGCCGGCATTGGTAGCCAGCCAACCAGGCAACCCAATATGAAAACCTTCCAGTAAATTATTAAAATACCCACTCCAGCTAATGGCTACTACGATGTTACCAATGGCATATTCAAGTATCAATGCCCAACCAATAATCCATGCCACCAATTCTCCAAACGATACATAGGCATATGTATATGCACTGCCTGCAATGGGCACACGGCTCGCAAACTCGGCATAACACAAGGCACTGAAACCACAGGTTACAGCTGTAATCATAAAAAGAAATACAATACCCGGCCCCCCATTAAAAGCCGCCGTACCAATGGTAGAAAAAATACCGGCGCCCACAACAGCAGCAATACCCATAAAAGTAAGGTCGCGAACGCCTAATACTTTACGTAAACCGGCACCACCATGCCCATCACTAAGGCCGGACTCAGAATCCGCTACAATTTTTTCTATTGATTTTTTTCTGAAAAGAGAATCAGACATGGAAGGTTGTTTTTGTGGATGAGGTAAGGATGAAGTGGTTAAAAGGGTTAAAGTAGTTAAAATAGTTAAAAGTCAGCGGTGAATAAGGGGTTTACCTACTTTAATCCTTTTTACCCAAAAATTTATTTAACCCTTTTAACCACTCTAACCATTCCACCCCTAATACTCCCGCTGTATCATAAACGCAGCTAATTCCTGTAACGGCTTTTTTCTTATCGACATCACTGCAATATCATCCAGGTGTTTCAAGGCAGTTTGCAGGTACTTTTCTTTTAATTCCTTTGCCCACTCGTCTACGTTACAATCTTTAAATACAGCTATTATCTTCTCTACTTTGTCAGGGGCGTTTTGTAAGCGTAATTGTTCCAGTATTTTTTTCTGTTCTGTGTTAGCCACTTCCAAAGCATGTAACAACAGAAATGTTTTTTTATTCTGCCGGATATCGCCACCCGTTTCTTTACCGAATTTTTCCGGGTCACCAAAAACATCCAGGTAGTCATCCTGTATCTGAAAAGCAATACCCAGATTTTTCCCAAACTCATACATATGCCTGCAATTACCTTCACTGGCACCACCCAGTATAGCACCCATTTCAAGGCTTGCAGCCAATAGTACGGAAGTTTTCAGGCTAATCATGTCAATATAGGCATCAAGCGAAACTTCAGGTAATTTTTCAAAGTCAATATCCAGTTGCTGGCCTTCACATACTTCTTTGGCTGTTTTATTAAACAACCGGAGTATGCGGTGCAGGTGTTGGCCATTAATTTTATTCAGGTATTCGTAAGCCTGTATCATCATTACATCGCCGGCCAGTAAAGCGGTATTGGCACCATATTTCATGTGAACGGTTTCCATGCCCCGGCGCAGGGGTGCCTCATCCATAATATCATCATGTATCAGCGTGAAATTGTGGAATAATTCTATAGCAGTGGCTACATGGTAAGCATCCGGGGGAATTTCATCAAACAACTCATTACCCATTAAACACATCACCGGGCGGATGCGCTTTCCTCCCCATGATAAAAAATACTCCCCCGGTTCGTACAGGCTGGCCGGTGAATGTGGAAAATGCCTTACCGCAAAACGCTCAGCAAAAACTGTTACCAATTCCTTAAATGTATGCATGGTACAAACCTAAATATAAAAGTAAAAGCAACCGCATATAAACCTTAACTATTCCTCAGCAACATTCTTTTTATTTTGGCACGATTTTAAGTGATTATAAAAAAACACTTATGAAACGACTATCTGCATTTTTATTAGTAATGTCCAGCTTTTTTTACACTAACGCACAAATCAATGAGGGTTCTGATTACAAAACTGCATTGG
>JAYSXR010000388.1:0-20896 GCA_043717145.1 Chitinophagaceae bacterium
AGCAAAAGGATTTAGAAATGTAGACAACTATAGAACTGCTATCCTTTTTCATTACGGCAAACTAAACTTATTTCCAACATTAAAATTCCTGTAGAACCATTGCAGAAGATTATTGAGGAGGAGAAGAAAATTAAATAATGCAAATTGAATTTATACCACAGCTATATATGTTTATAAAAGAATCTTAAAAATAACGATTTTTTAGTATTGTTTTCTAAAAAAAATGTTTCTACATTTACTTCATCAATCTTTCCTCAGAGAATTTCAACCACTCCCTTTTGTGTAATTAATTATAAATTTTAGTATGCAAACTAATAACAATAGTATGCATGCAGGTTCTGCTAAAAACGAATCAGCATCATCTGCATTTTTAAACACAGACGGTGGCAAAACAAAATCGAATGCCATTGAAGTGCCTACTATTACCTTACCTAAAGGTGGTGGCGCTATTAAATCAATTGATGAAAAATTCTCTGTAAATGCTGCCAATGGCACTGCGGGCTTTAGTATTCCTTTTCCATTCTCTCCTTCACGAAATGGTTTTATGCCTTCATTGTCTTTAAGTTACAATTCGGGAGGTGGCAATGGAATTTTTGGAATGGGCTGGAATGCCGAGCCTCCTTTTATTACAAGAAAAACAGATAAAAAATTACCGGAGTATAATGATGCTGAAGAAACAGACACATTTTTGTTTTCAGGAGCGGAAGACCTGGTGCCTGTTCTGGGACAAGATAGCACCAGTACCAGCAGGCGCTACATGCCAAGGATTGAAGGTGGATTTGCCAGGATCGAAAAAATAAATGAACAGGGTAACGTTTATTGGAAAGTAACTTCAGGAGACAACATCGTTTCCATCTTTGGTAAAACGGAATCAGCCCGGATTGCTGATCCTGCTAATCCGTCAAATATTTTTAAATGGCTGTTAGAATTCAGTTGCGACGACAAGGGTAATTGCTTTCAGTTGGATTACGAAAAGGACAACGAAGGGTCAAATTTTCCTGAGGAGCTGTACGAAAGAAACAGGAGGAACGGGAATGCAACGTATACCAATGCTTACCTCAAAAGAATAAAATACTGCAATAAAACGCATTTCAACAGAAGTGTATTGAGTACTTCTGGTTGGGACAACATGATATACCTCCTGGAGTTGGTGCTTGATTATAATCAAACAAAAGCCGAAACCCCTCAGCCTGGTAATACCGGCTGGACATACAGAGACGATGCATTTTCTGATTATCGTGCAGGCTTCGATATAAGGACCTACCGCATTTGCCACAGGTTACTGATGTTTCATCATTTTGACGAGTTGGGTGCAACTTCTTGTTTGGTTCGTTTAATGGACTTCAATTACAAGGAGGGTACGGCTTTCACTTTTCTTGTTTCCGCTACACAAACAGGTTTTATCCGGAATGACTCCGGAACCTATTCTTCCAAATCACTGCCTCCTGTCGAATTCAGTTATGAGCCATTAGGTTGGGATACTTCCATAAGATCATTGCCAAAAGAAAGCCTCGAAAATTTACCTGTCGGCATCGATGACCAATTGTATCAATGGATTGACCTGCATGGCGAAGGGCTATCCGGCATTTTAACCGAACAAGCCGGAGGCTGGTATTATAAAAGCAATTCCGGCGATGGAAAATTCGATCCCATAAAATTGGTTTCTCCCAAACCGTCTTTCAGCGGCATCTCAAATGGTGGATTGCATTTTCAGGATATAGAGGCGAACGGTCAAAAGTTTTTGGTGAGCAATGACCTTAATGGCTATTTTGAATATTCGCCTGATGACAAGTGGATGCCATTTAAAGCTTTTAATGAAGTGGTGAATATTAACGTGCATGATGCTAATCTAAAATTCCTTGATCTGAATGGTGACGGTAAAGCAGATATGCTTATTTCGGAAGATGATGTTTTTGTTTGGTATCCATCAAAGGGCAAGGAAGGTTTTGACAGCTTTCGTACCACAAGAAAAAATAAAGATGAAGAAAAAGGCCCCAATATTGTTTTTGCAGACAGTACTCAATCCATTGTTCTGGCCGATATGAGTGGCGACGGAATGCTGGATATTGTTAGGGTTCGATGTAGTGATATTGTTTACTGGCCTAACCTTGGGTATGGAAGATTCGGGGCAAAAGTAAGTATGAGTAACGCACCCGTATTTGATTATCCTGATCACTTCAACCCCAAATACATCAAGCTGGCCGACCTTGATGGTTCCGGTACCACCGATATTGTTTACCTCGCCGAAGATTCCTTTAAGATATATTTTAACCAGAGTGGCAATAGCTGGAGTGATGTAAATAGTGTGCTGGGCGCAAACCCATTGCCCTTTCCTAAAATAGACGACCATACTAATATTAATATTATTGATTTATTGGGTAATGGAACGGGATGCATTGTGTGGTCATCCCCGCTTCCCGCCTATTCTGGAAATCAATTGCGATATATTGATTTAATGAGTGGAAGGAAGCCGCATGTGATGACTTCCTACAAAAACAACATGGGTAAAGAAGTAACCATGCACTACAAACCATCTACTTATTTTTATTTGGAAGACAAAAAAGCAGGCAAACCCTGGATTACGAAGTTACCCTTCCCGGTGCAGTGTGTAGAAATGGTGGAAGCGGTCGATCATATTACCAATACAAGATTTACAAACCATTATACTTACCACCATGGCTACTATGATTATGAAGAAAGGGAGTTCCGTGGTTTTGGCAGGGTTGATCAAACCGATACAGAAAATTTTGACAATTACAAGAAACATTCAAATCCCGATGGAAGTATTCAATTAGTTAATGAGGGATTTCATGAACCGCCCATCCTGACTAAAACATGGTTTCATACGGGCGCATTCCTGGATAAAGAAAAAGTTCTAAAGCAATTTGAGCCGGAGTATTATCAAAACACAGATGCCCCAAAGAAAAAATTAGGGGAACCTTTGCTGGATAACAACTGGACAACTAATGAAATACGGGAAGCCCTGCGTGCCTGTAAAGGAATGCCCCTGCATGTGGAAGTGTATTCAAAAGATGGCAGTGATAAAGAAGCTATTCCTTATACCACTGCCCACCATACCTGCGATATAAAATTGCTTCAGCCAAAAGGCAATAATACACATGCTGTTTTTTTAGTGCATGAAAAGGAAGCCCTTACCTATACGTATGAACGTAATGCCGCCGATCCCCGAATAGCGCATGTAATGAATATTGACATTGATAAGTATGGCAATGTGCTACACTCTGCTGCAATCAGTTATGGCAGAAAAACAAAAGATGCAGATTTAACTGTAACCGAACAGGCAGAACAGGAAAAAATAAATATTATTTATACAGAAAACATTTTTACGATAAAGGATAGTACGCACCAAATAATTGACGATGCCAACGATTATCGTTTATCTGTTTTATGGCAAACAAAAAACTACGAACTCACAGGATTTGAACCAGGCACTGATAACTATCTTTCAATTGGTGAACTAACCACCGGTTTTCCGGCAGCCAATACGGATTATCAAAATAAACCAACTACAGGAAAACAAAAACGTTTGATAGAACATGTTAAAACCCAATTGCTTAAAAATGATTTGAGTGGCCCGTTAGATTTTGGAATAATGCAATCACTGCTGTTGCCCTATCAGTCCTATCAGCTTGCACTTACACCAGGATTGGTACAGGATATTTTTGGAACAAAAACAAATGACAGCCTGTTAACAAATGATTGCAGATACGTTCTATTTGACAATAATTACTGGATAGCATCCGGCACACAAACATTTGATGCCGCTCATTTTTACCAGGTAACCAAAATCACCGATCCGTTTAATAACGAAACGCTGATCAGTTACGATACGGGTTATCGTTTTTACATCCTGCAAACGGAAGATGCGCTGCATAATACCAGCTCAGTAGTAAAATTCAATTTTCGCAGCTTATCGCCTTATGTAACTAAGGACATCAACGATAACAGAACTGGCGTGCGTACGGATGCGCTGGGCATGGTAATCAGCAGTTTTGTGATGGGGAAAGAAACGGAAAGTGTGGGAGATGAAATGGATCTGAATTCAAGCGAATCATCCGCTAATGATCGTTCAACTAATTTATTGGAATACGACGTAAGCAATTACCAATTGCGTGGCAAACCCAATTTTTTAAAAACGAGCATATCCGATACTTACTACCGGGACATAACCGGCCACACAACAGTACAATCCTACGAAAGCTATGCTTACAGCGATGGCGGCGGCAATGTACTGATGACCAAAGTGCAGGCAGAGCCTGGCAAAGCAAAGGAAGTAACCCTCAACGCGGATCAAACTGTTGTTGTCAATATCATAGATACTTCTTTATTTAATCCAAAGCGCCTCCGTTGGATTGGCAATGGCAGAACCATACTCAACAATAAAGGAAAGCCGGTAAAGCAATACGAGCCCTATTTTAGTACCAATCCCTATTATGAAGACGCCAAAGAATTGGTTGAACAAGGCGTTACACCCATCATTAAGTACGATGCTGCAGGCAGGGTTACAAGAACCGACGTGCCTGATGGCACATTTACGAAAGTAGAATTTGATGCCTGGATGCAAAAGACATACGACCAGAACGATACCGTTGCTGATAGCGACTGGTACAAGAAAAGGAAAATACAGCCCGACCCTTTATTTGCTACAGCCGAAGAAATAAAGGCTGCGGAAAAAGCATTTTTGCATAACAACACACCTGCCATTTCTTATCTTGACTCTATGGGAAGAAACTTTCTTTCTGTAGCGGATAATGGAGGCGCTAAGAAATACAAAACCTTTGCAGAAACAGATATTGAAGGCAACCTTCGCCGCGTAACCGATGCCCGCGAGAATGTAGTGATGCAGTATAAGTATGATATGCTGGGCCACCAGTTATATTCATTAAGTATGGATGCAGGCGAACGCTGGATGCTGAATGACGCCACCGGAAAGCCCATACATAGCTGGGACATGCATTATCATTTTACGACAGTGTACGATGCATTACATCGACCCCTGCAAAATAAAGTGGATGGTAATAATGGCACTATAACATTAAACCATGTGATTGCCCGCATTGAATATGGAGAATCTATAACAAATGCCGACGATGCAAAACAACGCAACCTAAAAGGGAAGCCTTATAAAGTATATGATTCCAGCGGATTGATGGTAACAGAACAGGCGGATTGTAAAGGCAATATACTCATTGCAAAAAGGCAACTGGCCATTATAAGTAAGCCGTTATCAGATGAACAGGCCTTTGACTGGTCACCGAACTTTGATGCTGCGCAATTGGAAACCGAACCGTTTATAAAGATCACCGAATACGATGCTATGAACCGGATGCGGGTATTGCAAAACTGGAATAGCTCGCAAACCACTGCCGGAATATATAAACCACAATACAATGAACGCGGTGTGCTGTTTGCTGAAACGGTACAAATTGGTACAACGACAACGACACAAAGCATCATCAGGGAAACCTCTTATGACGAGAAAGGGCAAAAGCAGTTTATAAAATATGGCAATCGCACCACCACCCGGTATTTTTATGATCCCTTTAGTTTTCGATTAAAACAGTTAAGAACTACCCGAGACGGTTTTGATAGGGAACTGCCAACCGATATTGCTATGTACAAGAGCAACCAGGTGATGCAGGACCTTCATTATACCTATGATGCTGTTGGAAACATTACGGAGATATATGATGATGCCTACGAGCCTGCTTTTTTTAATAACCAGCAGGTGCTACCCAAAAATGAATACACCTACGATGCACTTTACCGCCTAATTGAAGCTACGGGAAGGGAAAACAGCAATTTTAATAAGGCACCTGGCAGGCGGGCGGAACAAGCTACTGATACCACCAGCTTTCCCGTAACAACTACGGGCATATTACGCAACTATATACAAACCTACGAATATGATAAGGTAGGGAATATTCGGATCATGAGCCACCGGGCCGGCAACGGGGCATTGACTGAACGCTGGACAAGAAACTATGATTATGAAACAACAAGTAACCGCTTAAAGAACACTGTTATTGGTAGCAATACCACGAATGCGATTGACTATGCTCATGATGCACACGGTAACATTTTGAACCTGGAAAAGAGCCCTGATGATTACAGGCTGGTGTGGAACTATAACGATATGTTGCATACTGTGAACCTTGGCGGCGGCGGCAGGGCTTTTTATTTATATGATGCCAGCAAACAAAGATGCAGAAAGCAGATTTTTAATAAAACGGACAAATTGGTTGAAGACCGGATTTACCTCGAAGGTTTTGAAATTTATCGACACTATGGTAGTGGTGCAAATCCAGATGAGATAATAGAAACCCACCATGTATTTGCCGACAGCCAACGCATAGCCATAATAGAAAATGTAAAACAAACCTATAACAACCATCTGCCTATTGACATTTTGTACCGTTACCAATACGGTAATCATTTGGGCTCTGCCTGTTTGGAATTAAATGAAGCTGCGGCTGTTATCTCTTACGAAGAATACCATCCTTATGGCACCTCCGCATACAGGTTAAAAAATACAACCATCAATTGTGCCGCTAAACGCTACCGGTATACAGGTATGGAAAGGGATGAAGAAAGTGGATTAAACTACCATGCTGCTAGATATTATTCCTGTTGGTTAGCACGCTGGATATCGTCTGATCCCAAATTTGTTATTTCTGAAATTAATTCTTTTACTTATGTAAAAAATAATCCTGTCTTGTACAAAGATCTGAATGGCAAACAAGCGCAGGGCTGGTGGGAAACAACAATCAGCGGTGTTAATTCTACAAATCAATCTATTCATGATGCATCAGTGGAAGTGGGAAACAAAATTGTTGATCAAGGCGAAATAGCAATTGAAAAACTTGGAATTAAAAACGGATTCCTCAAGGATGCAATTCGTCTAGGCACTTCCCTACAGGCTACATTGACGTCAACTTCACTTGAAGTTGGTGCAAGTGTGCTCATGGCAGGTCCCAACATGCTGGCTGGTCTTGATACGGGAGGTAAAGAGATTGGTGAAGGTGCCGGAAGAGTTTTTTATAGCGAATCTACTGACGAAAAAATCGTAGGAGGACTACAAATCCTAAGTGGTATAGGCAAGGGTGCCGAAGTTGCACTTCAGATTATAACTATGAAACGTGGCTTTGGCGCGGAGAGGGCAAAGAAAGTAGGTCAAAGTCCTACTGTGCAGGAGAATAGAGTGCATGGAAATGCTTTTGAGGATAAAGTGACAGATCACAGAGGTACTCCGTGGCGGAAAGGGACTAATCAAGTCACTATAAGACCTAATGTAGCACCTGGAAAACAAGGTCCGAAGAGTTCTAATTTTCGAATTGATATTTTAGAAAAAAGTAAAATCACAGGCAAGCATCTGCTAGTCGAAGCCAAAGGTTCTGCCATAGCCCCTTTAACAAAAAATCAGAGACCTGGATTTCCAAACTTTGAAAGATTTGGCGGAACTGTCGTTGGAAACGCCGGGGGAGCTATTGCACCGGCCGGTACGGTACTGCCCCCGTCAAAAATAAAAATCGTGCGACCGGCTGGACACTTCGTTGAGATGTTGTTACCCGAAGACGCACTTCAGACCGCTCAGCAAAGAGCGCAACTCGATAACCAACTTCCCAAACGAGAGAAAGACCAAACAGCATTAAATATTGACGGAATGGACGTCACATTTTATCATCCAAAAAGTTCTATTCAAGTCAAGAGTACACTTGTGCCCCAATAAATAAAGATTGAATAATTGAAAATAAAACGTAACAATAAAACCATTCGCCCATGTTGGTGTTGCGGCAACGAAATAAAAAGGACTAAGCTATCCAGGTACGCCGCCGTTGTGTGTTTTCACCAACGGCCGCAGGGTGAAGTAGAAAAGAGTTAGTAACATTAATAGAGGCATTAAAAATAAATAAACCAGTATGAAAAGTACTTTTCCAACCATTAGCTCCAGCGCTACCTGCAATGAAGGAAATGAATGAAAACTTGGACTGAATACTTTTATCTTAAAATTTAAAAAAATGAAAAAACTAACCGGATTGTTCTTATGCGCCATAGTGATATTGGGCACTGGCTGCCCTTCTCCCACTGCTTGTAGTAAAGGCGAATTGCGCTTCAAAAACCCGCCTCCTGTTTTTGTTTTGGGTACCACTTTCAGTAACCCAGGGCTACTATATAACAACGGGAATGGATTTGCAGTAGGCCTTAATAAAATCATTCATCAAAATGGTCAACAAGGTTTCAATAAAAGTGAAATCATTAATAATTCACCTTTTCCTTTAGGCACTAAGCAAATTCTGTAAATGAATAACACTGTCCTCAATTTTGATCTTGCGCAAAATACTCAAAAGGTAGAATTTGAATAACTCGATCGTGGAGGTACTATCAACTTAGGGGCTCACGGAATGGCTAACCTTTACATAGGCAACATGTTTACAATGCCTGCAACAATGGTTATCAATGGGGTCACCATTATAAAAAGCAATGTTCAGGATTTTAAGAGCCCACAAGGGGTAAAAGTGGCGGAGAAAGGAATAATCACTCTTGCATATAGCTCTGATATTGGAGGGATGCTTATTGGGGGTGAAGAATTGTACCTGGATAATTTTTGCTTCAATTGATTGATGATCGTTTTGTTAACCTCTCGAAACTGGTGGGTTTTTCATTAGCTGAAAATCCTAAGCTACAGGCAGCAACTTGAAACTATTGTCGACAATACGATTAGAACGTATTGACAAGGCTTTTTATAAAAATTAAATAATAAAAGATAAGAAAATATCATGCCCATCAACTTCCGCAAAATCTGGCCTTTCAAACTAAGAAACAGTTTGATCATGTCCATCCTGTTATTTGTAGCCATCCTGGTGCTAATTGGCATTTCATGTTATTGCCTCGGCTGGCCGGAATCTAAATCGGGCAGAACATTTCTAATACTGGTGGTATTATTGATATGCGTCCTGCCAGTAATACTGGCAATCATAAACCTCATCCTGTATGGTGCGGATGCATCCAGCGGCTTCACCGTAAAGGGCAGCGTTAATAATACCAAAGGCAAACCGGTAAAAAACCAGTCTTTAATAGCCTATAAGGTAAATGTGCGGGCTGCCGGCGGTTATAATACGGTATCAACCAAAACACAGATCCAAAGCTATGGAGGATTTGTGTTGCTGGATGTGGCCAAATCGGACCTCAACGGAAATTATAGTGTGCAGCTATTTAAGAATCAACTCTTAAGTGACGGCAGAATGAAAGCAGATATAGTGGTATATGCTTTTAACCCGAATGGCGATATTTCGGGGCGCTCTGCCATGGTTAATTCCGAAGCTTACGCCGACCTTGGCGAAGCAAGGAATATAGATATTACTATCACAAAAGCAGATGACAGAACTGAATATGAAATATTAATGGGTAAGCTGCTTCCATTTTTACAGGCTAACAGGCTTAGTCTTATAGATATATCCGGTGAGCAGCTCATATTTATCTCAGGCGAATTGCAGGAGCAGCCATCTGTTATAGAGGTTGCAGCAGAAGCTGAATTTTTAAAAAACGGCCCCGGTGGAAACGCCGGCCTTTCTCATGAATTGTTATATGGGATAGGAAGGCAGAGCATTGCGTTAAACTGGGTGCAGTTTTATAAAAAAACAAACCGTGAGCTTGCCACGGCCATTGACCGGTCGGTAAATGAAAAAATTATTAAACCATATGATCCAAATAGCATTGATTTATTTTTTGGCTATGTTCATGACTGTGCCTGCGCCTATATTCTGCAATACCTTGGACCGGACCAGGCCGCCACACTGGATCAAATGCTTTACCCGCCGCTACGTGCTGCCGCAGAACGGCAGGCATTTGTAAGTGCATACCGAAACTTTCATAACAAGGTTCCTGTAGCGGATGACCTGGTCTACAGCGAATTCTGGGATAGCTTTTTACCCGGCATATCCCCGTTCAGCCAACAACCGGAATTGATAACGGCCCTTTTATTAAACCAGCAATTAACGATTATCACGGGCAACTACCTGCCTATGATTACAGAGCTGCAGGTTACCCGTAATATTTCATCCGTACATGATTTAGTGGACTATACCGATAGTCAATGGACTGCAATTATTAACGGTACCGGGGTTCCACTTTTTATCACGGGCAAGAATCAGCCGGACAAAATCGCCTCCTATGCTAACTATATTCAATCGATGCTGAATAAGGCGTACCCCACGAGAAAAATTGATATCATGCTGGGCAATGACCCTGATCTAATAGGAAATGCAGACGTTACAACTGATATAAGGAATTTTCTCAGGGATAATCCAACCTTTGACTTTAGCTATTCCCGAATCCACGAATTTAATGATCAGATCGGGACCGCTTCACCCTTGCATGCGAAACAGGTTAGGCTTGAATTAAACCGGATTCAACGTGTTTTTCAGGTAAGCCCTACACCCACAGCAATGGCTGTATTAATGAAAGCAAATCTGAATTCTGCATACAGTATCGCCGGCATTTCCAAAAAGAATTTCATCAGCATGCATGGTACGGCATTGGGCGGTGAAGATATGGCCGAAGCTGTTTATCAAAGAGCGGATCATTTAAGTAAGCTGGCTGCCGAACGTGCTATGAAACTTTACGGTCTTACCAATGAGCCGGCGCCAAGGCTTGCGTATTCAGATGACGACAAGAAAGAAGTAATGGCAATTATTACGGGGGAGGCTTCACCTGCAGTTGCCGATGCCGCCAGTCCGTTAATGGCAGACGAATCTGCACCATTACCCATCATCCCCAACTATTCCGAATTATTTGGCAGCCCCGATATTTGTGAGTGCGAACACTGCCGCAGTGTTTACAGCCCATCTTCTTATTTTGTTGAATTGATGCGTTTTTTATCGAAAAGCAATAAAAATGGAAACAATGAATCACCCCTTGATAAGTTCGAAGCACGGAGGCCTGATCTGCGTCATTTACCGCTAACCTGCGAAAATGCCAATACCGTTATTCCCTATATCGACCTGGTAAATGAGGTCATGGAATATTATACGGTTAACAATGCATTGGGGCGAAATGCTGCTTATGATACCGGCAATACCACCGCTGTTGAATTGCGTGCCAATCCGCAAAACTTTCAATTAGAGGCTTACCGAAAATTAAAAGGCGCTGTTTATCCATTCTTACTTCCCTACCATCAGCCGCTTGATGTAATACGTACCTACAGCGATCATCTTAAAACCGAACGCTACGAAGTGATGAAAGCCATGCAAAAAGATTTCAATTCCAAAACAATAAAAGCGGTTGAGGCGGAAGCCTTGCGGATATCGGAAGAAGAATACAGGGTTTTAACGTTGCAGGATTTTAACGGTAGTCCTACTATAATAGAAGATAGTGGTACGTATCAGTATTTCGGATATGAAAACAGTGGCGATCTTGAAAAAATGGCCGGAACAGGAGTTGTTGATGGCATTCATGAATTTCTGAGGCGTTCAGGAATAAAGTACACTGAACTGGTTGAATTGATGAAAACAAAATTCATCAATCCTTACCAGGATAAACTTGAATATCTTGAAGTGAGTTTTTTATACAGCAACATACCTTCTTCCATCATTTACAACGGGTTGAAACAAATATTTACTAATAATTCAAATGGAAATGATGCCGTAGCAGTTAAAAATGCGCTTAGCGGCAGCATTACAGAAGCGGAACTTATTGGGTGGGTGAGGGACAATTTTAGTCATTTCCAGGAAGTTATTACCTTATATCAATCAGCTTCCCTGTGCGATTTAAATACTACCTATTTAAGAACTGTTCACAATGTTTATGAAATCGTAAATTCTTCCGGCATAACTACCTCCACCTGGTCAAAGATCCACCGCTTTATACGGTTGTGGCGAAAATTAGGCTGGGAAATGCATGAGGTGGACTTAATGCTTGCCGCACTGGGTGAGATCGACATTACTTCCGGCACAATCAGTAAGCTATCATCCGTCTCTTTGCTGAACCAACAACTAAAACTTCCTTTAAACAAGCTGGCCACACTTTGGGGCAGAATCGACACCTATGGAACACAATCGTTGTATAAAAAATTGTTTTTGAATAAAGCTGTGCAAAGAGTCGATCCCATATTCCAGGCTGATCGATTGGGAAAATTTCTTTCTGATGCTTCGCAAACTTTGCACCAACATATTCCTGCAATACTCGCTGCTTTTAGAATATCTGAACAGGATTTACAGGCGATTATTGGCATTGCCACGATAGTTGAAAACGGTGTATTTCGTCCAATCACCCTGCTGAGTGACAAACTAAATATTGAGAATCTGAGTATTATTTATCGGTATGCTGTAATGAGTAAAGCGGTAAATCTGGCAATACCTGTATTTTGCAAATTATGCCACTTATTGGTTGGGTATCAAAAAACCGAAGTCGAAACAGTTACCAATCTCACACTTATTCTCGGGTCAAATGCGCCCAAGATTGCCTACATAAGTGCAACCGGCACTTTATCATGTGTTGGCACAATGAACGAAGCGGAAAAGACTTCACTAAAGAATTTAAACACAAACACTACTTTCCAAGCTGATGTCGATAAATTATTTATACAGTCAAATTCATATCCGTTTGGTATTCCAGGGGATACGGTGCGGTTCTGCAATTTGGTTTCATCTGTAAAAATCGCCGGTTTTAAAGCAGAAACACTTGAATACATATTTAAAGGTGCAGTTTCTGCTGAATCCACCGGAGTTTTAGATATTGATAAAGCAAAGCAAGCCGCGGCAACTATTCACAAAGAGTTCAAATTAATAGAACAAAATTATCCTGCAAAACCACCAGTTCCCTTAACGGCGGATATTCTTAAAAACAGCCTGTTGCTTACTTTCAAAGAAGAAGTTATAAATGAGCTTATTGACATTGTAGGAGTAAAGCAATCATTTAGTGTATCGGAAGTTCCCCGGCTTTCGGTTTCTTTTCGTAATGTAGATGGATCAAAATATCGGTATTCGGCGACCGGGATCCTTACCTGTTGGGGAATTATGACAGACGGTGAAAGAAGATTGATTGAAGATTCTCAAAATTTTAGCGTAACAACCACGGGGGGATATACAGTAATTATTCCGGCATCGCTTTCCACGAAATATTCATTTAGTAGTTCACGGAACCTTGGCAGTATATCATGTACCGGTATAATGACAGGGGATGAAAAAAACCAGTTGATACACGAAAATCTCGGAAACCCCGATGATTTTATAATTTCCTTAGATAGATTGGAAGCATTAACAGGCAAATTCAAAAATTCAATTGAACTACTGTTTAATAGCTCTAATGCATACAATAAAACAGCAAAATCATATTCTGTAATCATTAACCGGAACCTATCATTGACAATAGCCGATTGGATTTCACCTAAACTTACTTATATCCCATCAACTGGAAAGCTTGCATGGAAAGGTATAATGTCGCAAGCTGAATTCGATTGGCTTAACACAATCCGAGAAGATAGCTTTAACAGTGGTATTCAGGCACTTTATAAAATGCCCGAAAATTTTATTAATGCAAATTTCAGTAATGTTTTTGCCTCCTCAAATTCAAATCCCTCCACTAATGTTTTGTTGTATTTGCTAAACCGAAACCTGCAGACAGAAAAAACAACTGATGAAAAGCTTCAGTTTGTGTATGAGAACTACTTGCCTTTACTGAAGAAAAAATTATTAGAGGTGGCTTTTTTACAACAGTTCGCTATCCTTGCGGGGCTAACGGAAGAAATCACAGCCGAGCTTATAAAAAAGGACAACCTGGCGTTTAACGCCCTCACAAAATCAAATGCATTGGAAGGATTTTCTGCTGCTTATTTTGCTAATGACACATTTGCAGGATCACCTGCACTGAGTCGCACCGATAAGCAGGTTAATTTTGATTGGAAAACGGCTGCACCTGTAAGCAGCTTTCCAGTCGATAACTTCAGCGTTCGCTGGAAAAGTTTCATTACTCCCCCCTTATCCGGTGATTATACCTTGATAGTTGCCGTGAAAGGAAGTGATGAATCATTTGAACTTTGGCTGGATGACGCTTCGATTTTGAAAAAATCTGAAGGAAATACGACGACTTCATGGACAACGACGGTAGCGTTGAATGTTTCACAGATGTATAAACTGGAATTAAAATATATTGAGAGAACTGGAAATGCCGGCATTTCTTTATCATGGAAAACGGCAACTACCGCTGTTGAAATAGTGCCGTCTTCCTGTGCATATCCTGCCGATATAATGGCTGACTTTATTGCAACAGCTCAAATACACCACCGTGCAGCTTCTTTTATTTCTGGCTTCGCCTTAACGACGAAAGAAGTAAACCATTTTATAAAATATAAAATAGATTTTGACAATATTGATTTTAAAGCTATAAATCCTACCCACTGGAAACGCATAAATGATTACACTCAGCTGCGAAATGCAGCGCCACAGTCACAAGCTTTACTGACAGATGTTTTTGAAGCTACAAATATTGTTAACCCGCCTCCAGTATTGGTATCAGGTTCTCAGACAGATTCTTCGCTTACCAATCTCTTATACCTCGCTACTGGCTGGGATCGCAGCACGATCAGGTACGTGACCACTTATTATGCTTTAACAGTAGAAAGTTTTAGAAATGAGAGAGCATTGATGCAAATAAATAATGCCTTTTCATTTGTTTTAAAAACCGGCCTTTCTGCTGAAACGCTTGGAAAACTGGCTTTGCCAGATTCCGATTTTGACCATCTGAATACAACTGCTGAAATAGTAAAGAATGCCGTTAAAGCAAAATATGAGGAAGAAGACTGGCTAAAGCTGGCCGGAAATCTAACTGATAAAATTCGCGAAAACCAAAAGCAGGCTCTTATAAATTACCTGCTAACAAATACTAACCTGGTTAAATGGGGTGCAAGAGATGCAGACGGGTTATTCGAATATTTTCTTATAGATGTGCAGATGGGTACATGTATGGATACCTCACGCATTGTACAGGCAAATGCTGCTGTGCAAATGTTTGTGAGCCGTTGCCTGTTGAATTTAGAGAAAGACATATCCCCTGATGCAATAGATAGAGATAGCTGGGACTGGATGAAAAATTATCGTGTTTGGGAAGCCAACCGGAAGATATTTCTTTATCCCGAAAATTGGCTTGAACCCGAATGGCGGGATGACCGCAGCCCGTTCTTTAAGGAATTGGAATCTGAGCTTACGCAAAACGATATTACCGACAGAAGTGTTGAAACCGCTTTCCGCAATTACTTAACAAAAATGGACACTGTTGCCAACCTTGACGTATGCGGTGTGTACGAGGAGGATTTCTCTTTAGAGCTTAAGATATCAACAGGGCTTAAGATGAAGAAATTGCACGTGTTTGGACGCACACATAATGCACCGTACCAATTTTTCTACCGCACCTGCGATGAATTTTTTAAATGGACTGCATGGGAAAAAGTGCAGGTGGATATACGCCTGACGGAAGAGGGAGATGCAAGCGGCGTACACCTGGTTCCTGTTGTTTGGAAAAACCGGCTGTTTATTTTTTGGGCCGAGTTTATTGAAAAACAAGGGCAGCCCTTGAATGGTTCGCAAACGGTTAGAGGTGCAGCAGATAACACTATCGCGTCTTTAAAACCGGATAAATATTGGGAAATGAGACTTGCGTGGTCGGAAAATGTTGATGGCAGATGGGCACCAAAACAATTATCTAAGGAATTTGTAAAAATAACAGCGTTTGATATTAAGGAAAATAGAATTGGGGCTGTTACCCTTAAAACCAAAATTTCTCAGGAGAATTTAATTATTTACGCGATTAATAAGCCTCCAGCTTATTCTATACACCAAAGTGGATATTTTAAACTATCAGATATTCAGTCACAGATATATTCTGCACAGGAAGGTGAGATGTTCGTTAATAATAATGCTTACATGGGACAATATATTTTTGATTTTGAGAAATTCAAATCTCTTGGGAATCAAAACTTACAATCTGCTGGCGTCACTCATTTAAAGACAAATGTGACACATAACATAGCTTTTTCAAATCAGTATTTAAGTTGGGAAGACGACCCGGATACTCAATTTTTTTACAGCCATGTGAACAGAACTTATTTTGTTCGCCATGTGCAAATGAAAGTAGAAAATATTGTCCGGAAGCCAAGTGCCCATCGCTACAGTAGTTTTTCAGAAATCAGTTCTTCACCAACAAATAATAGAAATACAGGCGTTTATCCTGGGAATACCTTAAAGACAAATTTATCATCTAACATGACTTCTAAAGGAAATGAAAAAAAGTCATTTTCAAGCAACAGTGATATACATACCTCTCATTATGAAAGGCGCTTAGAGTTCCATACTTTTTATCATCCTTTTTCAAGCCAGTTTGTTACAAATTTGAATCAGGATGGCATTAAGGGACTCATGGATAGTGATACGAAATTAACTCCATCTCGTGGCACTTACCAATACATGTATATGGATAGCGGTAAAATTTTTAAGGATACATATGACCCGGATTTTCGCCATATTCAGAGGGCGCCGGCATTAGATGATTATAAAGCAGGCGAAGCTTATACTTATTATAAAGAGAATATTTGTTTTGACGTTTATGGAACCAACAGTATCTACAATTGGGAATTATTCTTCCACGCCCCGTTATACATTGCCACCCGGCTGAGCAAAAATGGAAAATATGAAGAAGCCATGAAGTGGTTTCATTATATTTTTGATCCTACAACTGATGAGATGCCGCTTCCTCGCCAAACTGAAACCTCCCGTTACTGGAAAACCCTGCCTTTTAAAACAACGCCTAAACAAATTTTGGAAGAATGGTTTATGACACTAAAACCCGATAGCGGGCAATCATCAAACCCGTCGTCGAATGAGAGTAATATCATTGCCGAGTGGCGCAAAAATCCATTTAAGCCCTTTGTAGTTGCCCGCAACCGGCCGATTGCTTTTATGAAAAACGTGGTGATAAAATATGTTGAAAACCTAAGGGCCTGGGGCGATTCGCTTTTCAGGGCTTTTACAAGGGAATCGGTAAATGAGGCGCTGCAGATATACGTGATCGCCAATCACATCTTGGGCCCCCGTCCCGAATTTGTTCCCAAACGCGGAGAAATAAAGGCAGAAACGTATGCCTCGCTAAATGGTAAGTGGGATGATTTTGGAAATGCACTGGTTGCACTGGAAAATGTTTTTCCGAACAGCAGCAGTTCGGTTTCAGTAAGTAGCAACAGCACAGGCCCGGGGTTACTTGGTATTGGAAAGGCGCTTTATTTCTGTATTCCCTCCAACGAAAAATTGATGGAGCATTGGGATACCATTACCGACCGCCTGTATAAGATACGCCATTGTATGGATATAGACGGAATGGAAAGACATTTAGCGCTTTTCTCGCCACCTATAGATCCTGCCATGCTTGCTGGCGCGAAAGCGCAGGGCATAAGCCTCGGTAGTATTCTTTCAGATCTCAGCAGCCCGCCACCCATTTACCGGTTCAATTATTTATTGCAAAAGGCCAATGAGTTTTGTAATGATGTAAAGTCGCTTGGCAGCAACCTGCTTTCTGTATTGGAAAAGAAAGACGGCGAAGAATTGGGCAGATTGCGGGCAAAGCATGAAACCGCCATGCTTGATCTAATGACGGCTATTAAAGAGCGGCAGGTGTATGATGCAAAGGTCTATAAGAAGGGAATAGTAAATACAAGAGAAACGACAAAATTGAGATTGGCCCATTATAATGATTTACTGTCTGAAAATAACCTTCTACTTTCAGATCCCCCGGCAATCGATGCAGAAGTTAATTCAGAGACTGCGGTGCCTGATAATACGCCAGTTCTAATGTATCAAACTGCAGTAAAAACTTCTTTGGTTGATAGTACTGACAGAGGGGTAAAATTAATAGAACAAGAAAAAAGTGAACTTGATCTAAGTGGATCGGTTCCCGATAATCAATTTGCTTCGATGCAAGCTGATATTCTGGCTGGTTTTTTAGGGTTGATTCCGCAGTTTGATGCTAAGCTATCTCCTTTAGGAGTAGGCGCTGGTACTGGATTCGGGGGAAGGGAACTAAGTTGGTTCGCATCTTCGGTTGGAAAAATGTTCAGTACACAAGCCAGTATCTCATCTGCAATGGCTTCTCAAAGTGCAAAGATGGCGTCATATGTCCGCAGAGAACAGGAATGGGTGTTACAGGCCAACCTTGCAGCCAGAGAAATTATCCAGTTAGACAAACAAATCGTTTCCGCCGATATTAAAATACAGGTCTCACAGAAAGAATTATACAATCACAAACAACAAATAGAAAATTCAAAAGAGATTGATCAATATTTAAAAAACAAATTTACCAACCAGGAACTGTATCAATGGATGAAGGAACAACTGTTTTCTGTTTACAAGCAAAGTTATAATATGGCTTATGACTTGGCAAAGAAAGCAGAGTTATGTTATCGTTTCGAACTGGCAAACCCTGTCACCGGCTTTATTCAATATGGCTATTGGGATAATACGATGCAAGGGTTCTGCGCCGGGGAAAAATTACAGCTTGCCTTGCGGCAGATGGAAAAATCTTACATCGAAGAAAACAAGCGGGAACTTGAACTTACGAAAAGCGTTTCAATGGCATTGCTTAATCCGCTTGCACTACAGGAATTAAGAAGCACTGGTAAGTGCTTTTTAACAGTTCCCGAAGAATTATACGATCTTGATTACCAGGGACATTATTTCCGCAGAATCAAATCAGTCAGTTTATCGCTGCCTTGTATTGCCGGTCCATACACAACGGTTAACTGCACACTACGATTATTGAAAAACGCTGTTCGTATTAATACGTCCATGAATGATGAGAGTGAGAATTATGAACATGCCAATGAAGAAGGAATATGGACCGATGATGCTCGTTTCAGGGAAAGTAATGTACCGGTGAAAGCTATTTCTACCAGTACCGGGCAACGTGACTCCGGACTGTTTGAGCTAAGTTTCCGGGATGAACGTTATCTTCCTTTTGAGGGTGCAGGCGCAATAAGCGAATGGAAAATTGAACTCACCAGGGATATAGACCTGCGGCAGTTCGATTATACGACCATTTCTGATGTGATACTTCATGTTAGCTATACAGCCCGGGAAGATGCAGGTTTGTTTAAAGAAAAAGCTGTGGCATATCTTAAAAACTTCCTGACGAATGTTTCCGCCACGCAACCCTTAATGCGGATGTTCAGCATGAAGCATGATTTTTCAACCGAATGGTATAAGTTTTTGCATCCGCCAGTTGCCGGTTCTGATCAGATACTGTCTTTAACTTTACGTAAGGAGCATTTTCCTTTTTTTACAAAAGATAGAGGTATTCAAGTTGATAAAATTGATGTGTTGATGAAAGCAAACAGAACAGGCGATTACAAAATGAAATTTAATGCTAACGGTAATCCAATATCTACAGCAACAGAAATTTCAATGCCTGAAAGTATTACCTATGCAAATATGCAAAAAGCAACACTAGATTCAAATGCAGGCGTTGCATCAATAAATGTTTATCAACCTTTGACCTTTAGTTTCAAACATGTTTCCGATTCTGACTTTCATTCAATTGATACTAATCCGGATGAAATTTCTGATCTGTTTGTTGTGTTTTATTATTCGTTGTGAACTTAAATTTGAATTATAAACGAAAGGAAAACCTGCAACGGGAAGTGATAACAGAATATGTAAAATGACCGGAAAATGATGCAGATGTTATTATACTGCTGATACAAAAAATTTACTACTCTACTTCGGTAAGTGCAATCCTTTCTTTAATTGGTAACAAACTTAGGAGAAAGCTGATAAGAATGGTTAGAATCCAACTGATCTTGAGAATGGCTAGTCTTCTAACCAGCCTTTCATTGCAACAAGCCATGCCCAAAACAATAGAGGTATGTTTGAACTGAACTACCGCAACAAACGCTACTTGTCTTTTGAAGGTTGTGGCGCAATCAGTAGTTGGGGCCTGGAGTTACCTGAAAGAAAAAAGTTTGATTACAATACAATTTCGGATGTGGTGCTTCATTTAAAATATACGGCTAGGTTTGACAGTGCTTTAAAAGCTACTGCTGTTACATCTGTAAAAACATTTATGAAGGAAGTAACAAACTTTAGTTTTCTTTAAAAAATTTTAAATATGATATGCCAAGGGAATGGAATTTGCTTAAAAGTACAGGTATCACAGAAATTGAAATTAACATAACCAGGTTACCCTATTTTGCACAACAAATACCATCACCTTCATCTATTAAAATAATATTGGTTTCAAGGTCGATTACTATCTCAAGATTTCGATCAAGTATTAATCCTGATACTGATATTACTTTTAATCAGTTAATAGGAAAAGTTCTATTTTTATCAGGTGAAATGACAGTTCCATTAACCTCAAAATTTAAACTGAATGGTTATAAAGCTGGCATAGCTCCACCAGCAAAAGTCAAAGAGACAGATGCAGATGCTACAGAACTACCGCATGTAGATGATTTAATGATAATTGTAAAATATGTATTACCATAGAAGTTAAAAATAAAGAAATGTGCTGCCATTTTCTAAAAGAATGATGATACATTTATTTTCTTTTACAATAGTATTCAATTCATTTTCGCTGCCTCCCCCTATAACCGCTCCACCTCATTTCCAATCAACCTCTTAACCTCCATCTTCACCTGGTAGTAATTATCAATCACCTGTTGTTGTGTAACATTTGATACCAAGGGAATGTCTTTGTATTGGCTCACTTCCTTATTCAATTTATCAGTAACATTAATAATCTCTGCATGAAACATTTTCAGTTTAATTTTTTCATCGGGGTTATCAGCAACAAGACCTACAAATTCTCCCGAAGAAAGGGCTGCAATTTTGCTAGCGGG
>JAYSXR010000389.1:0-6959 GCA_043717145.1 Chitinophagaceae bacterium
GCAATATCGGAAATGGATCTGCCTGAAGCTAATAGTTTAAACACTTCAAATTCTCTATCAGATAAATTTTCAACTGTTTGATTGCTATTCAGGTTTTCAAACGCATCTGCTAAAATATCGGCCACATCCGGACTCAGGTATTTTTTTCCGGATAAAACCTGGTTCACGGCTTTCACCAATTCCAAAGTAGCGGCACCTTTGGTTAAATAGCCGGAAGCGCCAGCTTTAATGGCCCTTACTGCATACTGACTGGGGGCATGCATGCTTAAAATGATGACAGGAGTTGCCGGTGCATGTTCCTTAATCTTTTTGATGGCTTCTAGTCCCGAATCGCCGGGAGGCATTGAAATATCACAGATAATCACATCCCATTTGCTTTTAAATACCAGTTTCATCAAATCTACAGAATCCGATACATCTGCAATTTCCGCAAAAGGATAAGCTTCAGTTAAAAGCATCCTGATTCCTTCCCTTACAATTGTGTGGTCATCCGCGATTAAAATTTTCATGGTGTTATTTTTTTGGTACAATAGCAGAAATAGTTGTTCCTTTTCCTATTTGACTTTCAATTTCTAATTTCCCCCCCAATGAAACTGCACGTTCTCTCAAGCCTATCAGGCCCAGCGTATTTTTGCTCTGCTCTACATTAAATCCCTGTCCATTATCGATTATATAAAGGTAAAAACATTCACTATTTTCCTTGGTTCTAATAGAAACCTTATCGGCTTTGGCATGACGCATAACGTTCGTTAATGATTCCTGGGCAATCCGGAAAAGCTCGGTTTTCAGGCCAACGGATAATCCCCCATCATCAAAACCTGGGCTAAAGATACACTGAATACCATTCAGGTTCTGAAACTCGGTGCATTGCCAGTGCAAAGCTGCATTTAACCCAAAATCATCCAATACGCTGGGCCGTAGGGCGGAGGCTATCTGACGAACGGATGCTATTAGTATTTCGATGGTTTTATTGGCATGCGCGATCCTTTTTCTAGCCGCATCTCCCAATGTTGAAACTTTGATATTTAGCCAGTCGATATCAATTTTTAAGGCAGAAGCGAGCTGCCCCAATTCATCATGCACTTCCCGGGCCAGGTATTTACGTTCTTCCTCCCTCACGCTTTGCAAATAGGCAGATAAACGTTTCAGTTCAATATTTTTCTCTTTTAATTCATCTTCTGCTTTTTTGCGTTCCGTAATGTCCTGGGACGCACCAATCATACGTATCGCCTTACCATCGTTATTTCGAATAATATACCCTTTATCATGCACATGGGCATATTCTCCGTTGGATCTTAAAAAACGGTATTCATCTTCCCAGTAATTTTCTGTCCTATTTTCCAAAATTGTATTCCGGCGCAGGGTAACTTTTTCCCAATCTTCCGGATGTGCCATTTTATTCCAGAAAAAATCAACCTCTGTTGCATCCCACCCCTCATAACCAAAAAGCGTTTCTAACTTTTTACCGTCCCTGGTTACTTTATTGGTAAGTAGATCCCAATCCCAAATAGAATCATTGGTGGCTTTGGCTACCAGATGAAACCTTTCATTACTAATTCGGATGGCATCTTGCCCTTTTTTTCTTGTGGTAATATCGCGGATAAACGCACAAAAAAATTCCTCCCCATACTGTTTTATGGGCAACACAGTTAGTTCAATATGAAATTCCTTTCCTTCCCTGTTAATCGCGCTCAATTCAAGCAATATATTTAAAACCGGACCCTTACCTGTTTTTAAATAATTATCCATGCCTTTGTCATGCCGGTTACGATAAAGTTCAGGGATAATAATCTCAGATAATCTACGCCCTTTCACTTCTGCTACTTTCCATCCGAATATTATTTCTGCCTGCGGGTTCCAGAAGGTTATGCATCCTTTTGTATCAATACAAATGATAGCGTCGAGCGATGCATTCATAATCAGCCTTATCTTCTCTTCATTATCCCTTATTTTATTTTCCGCTTCTTTACGATCAGAAATATCAATCCCCATGCCAATCAGGCATAGTTTATTTTCAAATTCAGCTGTACGTCCAGTGAAAAGATAAGGGAGGGTTTCCCCCTTTTTTGTGAAAAAATGGGCTTCTATTTCAGAAGATCCAGTGCTAAAAACTTCATCGATTTTATTCTTTAGTATTCCCTTTTCGTTTACATCGAAAAAATCAAGTGGATGCATCCTGCTAACTTCTTCAGTACTGTACCCTGATATTTTTTCGAAATTTCGGTTCCAGCGGAGAAATTTGCCCGATTCATTATACAGATAGAAAATACCTGGTAAGCTGTTAATGATGGATTCCGACAATTCCTTTTCCAGGATAATTTTATTCTCCGCATCTTTTTGTGTAGTAATATCTCTGAAATTATGCATTACGGCATTTACCCCAGGATCGTTCAACAGGTTAGTAACCGCACCTTCCATCCAATGCCAGCTGCCGTTAGCATGCTGGTGCCGCCATTGCGCCTTAGCTGAACCTCCCGGATTTGCTATTAATTGAGCCAGTATCGTTTTCATCCGGGTCTTGTCGTCAGGATGAATAAATTCAAAAGCAATTTCCCCTATTCTTTTTTCGGGTTCGTATCCCAGTGCCTGTTGAATAGAGGGGCTCATGTAAAGAATTTTACCTTCGCGATCATGCAATGCGATGATCGCACTGCCCTTCTCAATCAATGACCGAAAACGCATTTCGCTATTCCTGAGAAAATCTTCTGATTTTTTCCGGTCGGTAATATCATTCGACATAACCAATACTGCAGGCTTCCCTTCGTACTCAATATTATAAGAAGTAATTTCAACATAGATTAGATTGCCATTCTTTTTCAAGTGACGCCAGACACCTTGATGGATTAGTTTATTTATCTGGCTATCTCTTAATACCTCTAAAAAAATTTCAATATCTTCTGGAGGGCGGATATCCACCACCGACATCTCTAAAAATTCTTCCCGGCTATACCCATAATGATTGATGGCTGCATTATTTACCTCAAGAAAAACCTGGGTTTTAATATCGTATATCCATTGTGGTAATGGGTTTGAATAAAAATGATAACTGTATTTTTCATTTTGTGCCGGCTGCGGGGAAACACTTGTTTGCGGCCTTTTCTGCAATTTTTTGTTATCAATCTGAAGCCTGGCATTTTCAATTTGCAGGTCATTAATTATTGTTTGCAGTTCTTCTATCGTAAGCGCATTATTCAACCCAGCGTGACCGACTGTTTTATCAAGCAAAGGTGTCGATTTACTATTTTTCATGGATAATACATTGAGTCGGGTATTAAGTCAGTAAAAAAATAAATTACAGTTGAAAATTGGAGCACACGGATACGTATTATCTCTAACTTAATTCATACCAATCCGTTATCAACCGCATATTTGATAAGTTCCAATGTTGTATGAAACCCTATTTTCTCAAATATCCTTGCCCTAAATGTACTGATGGTATTGGCACTCAGTACCAGTTCCTTTGCTATATCAGAAATAGATTTACCTTTGGCTAACAGCATAAATACCTCGTGTTCACGTTCCGATAAATTTTTAATGGTCCTATTATTTTGGTTGTTCTCAAATGAGTCAGCGAGTATACTAACCACTTCAGGAGTCAGGTATTTCTTGCCCGCTAAAACCTGGGTTACCGCGTTTACCAATTCAAGGGTTGCCGCACCTTTGGTTAAATAACCAGATGCACCTGATTTAATCGCCCGCACTGCATATTGTTCCGGAGCATGCATACTCAATATGATGACAGGTGTAGCGGGAGAATGTTGTTTAATTTTTTTTACCGCTTCAAGACCGGAATCACCCGGGGGCATTGAAATATCTGAGATGATCACATCCCATTTTTCTTTCAACACCAAGTCTAAAAGTGTAACTGAATCTGATACGTCTGTAATTTGGGCATCGGGGTAAGCTTCAATCAACAGCATTTTGATACCTTCACGTACAATCGTATGGTCGTCGGCGATTAAGATTTTCATACAGTTATTATTTTATAGGTACAATCGCACAAACAGTTGTCCCTTTTCCGGGTTCACTTTTCATTTTCAGTTTACCGTTAATAGAAAATACACGCTCCCTCATCCCTATTAAACCTAATGTATCTTTCTTTTCGTGGGTATCAAAACCTTTACCGTTATCTGAGATACACAAATACAGGTCACTTTGTTTCTCCGTAATGCTTACCGTTACATGGGTTGCGAGGGCATGGCGCATTATATTGGTGAGCGATTCCTGGCAGATTCTGAATAATTCTGTTTTGGTTTCCATAGTCAGCCCCTCGTCATAAAATGACTGTTCAAATACACAGGGAATACCGTTTACAGAGGTAAACTCTTTACACTGCCATTCCAATGAATCGTTCAATCCCAGATCATCCAGCATACTTGGTCGTAATGATGAAGCGATCTTTCGAATAGTTTTAATTAAAAGATCAACTGTAGATGATGCATGCTCTATCCTTTTTCTCTGAACCTCTTGCAGGTCGTCTAATTTGATATTCAACCAGTCAACATCCATTTTTACAACCGATGCCAGTTGTCCCAGTTCATCATGCACTTCCCTCGCCAAGAATTTCCGTTCTTCTTCCCTCACGTTTTGGAGATGTTTAGAGAGGTTTTTTAACTGAGTATTTTTTTCTGTGAGCTCTTCATCTATTTTCTTTCTATCAGTAATATCACGGCTGATACCTACCAGCCCGATAATATTATTCTCTTCATCCTTAAAAGGTATTTTTGTGGTAAGCAACCAGCGCTTATCCCCTTCTTTATTAAAAATAGGTTCTTCACGGTTAATGATCGAACTGCCGGTTTCTAATACGCGTTGGTCATCTTTAATAAATTCGCCAGCAATTTCTCTACCCAAAATATCTACCATGGTTTTTCCGAGTGTATCTTCTTCTTTAGTAAAACCAAGAAGTTCTATATTGGCCCTGTTATTAATAATATGCCGGGAATTACGGTCTTTTACATAAATATAATCGGGTAGATTATCTATCAATACCCTGAGTAATTTTCTTTCCTTAACCAACGCTTCTTCTACTTTTTTTCGTTCGGTAATATCACGTTCGATAGATATCCAATGTGTAAACCAACCCTTTTCATTGGCAATAGGTACCAATGAAAAATTAATCCAAAATTCTTCCCCGTTCTTTCTGTAATTAATCAACTCTACTTCACATGACTCCCAATTATCTATTGCCTGCCTTACTTTTTTAAGGACTTCCTTATCTGTTTTTGGGCCCTGAAGAATTCGGGGAGTTTTACCAATTAACTCTTCCAGGCTGAAGCCAGTCATTTTAACAAACGCTTCATTAGCATATATAATTTTGGGACCAGGTAAATCAAAAGGTTCTGCTTCCGTAATTAAAACTGAATCTGTGGCATTGGTGATAACCGATTCTAATAATTTTAAATGTTGTTCTGTTTTTTTCCGTTCTGTAATATCTATCATGATCCCCTGCAATTGAATAGGTTTACTCATTTCAACAGTAACGGTAACAAAATCTGCTAGCCAGATTATGTTTCCATTAGCGGCTATCATCCTGTATTCAAACTGGTGTTGCTTCTTTTCATTTATGCATTTAACACAATAATCAACGGCCCACTCCCTATCATCCGGATGGATATGGCTGGCCCAAAAACCAGGGTCATCAATCCATTCCTTTGTTGAATAGCCAAGAAGTTTTTCTGCGTGTTTACTTACATAGGTAAATTGAAAAGTTTGTGCATCGGCCTCCCACACTATCCCATCAACCGTATTAACCAGGTTGGTGAATTTTTCCTGCGTTTTCCTGTTTGTTTCTTCTACTATTTTACGTTCGGTTACATCCTGCATAGCACCAATCATCCTTATTGCTTTACCATCCTTATCTCTCACAATAATAGCCTTATCCTGAACATAAGCATATTCCCCGTTCGCTTTCATATATCGGTACTCACTTGTCCAGTTTAATCCTGAACCAACAATTAATTTGCCAATTCCGTCAAAAACCTGTTTCCTTTCATCGGGGTGGATATTGTCGAATGAATTAATATGGTTTTCAATTCTATCTGAAATTTTATATCCAAATATTTTTTCATATCCTTCACCCCAATACAGGTAATCATTAATAATATCCCAATCCCAAATGGCATCAAAGGTGGCTTTGGTAGCATATCCGTAGCGTTCATTACTGATTCTTAAAGCTTCTTCAGATTTTTTCCTTTCAGTAATGATCCTTCCAATACCCAATAAACCGTTGATATCCCCTGTTTCATTCCGTAACGGAACTTTTGATGTAAGTAACCAAACAGGCGCGCCCTCTTTATCAACATAGCGTTCTTCTCGGTTATAAATGGCACTGCCAGTTTTAATCACTTCCATATCATCGGCGTACCCCTTTGGTCCAAAATGATTCGAAAATATTTCAAGATCTGTTTTGCCTAATATTTCTGATTCTGATGTAACCCCAACAAGCTGCATATCAACCTGGTTCGTTATTATCTTTCTGCCATGTACATCTTTTATATATATTGAATCGGGCAGGTTTCCGATTAATGTTTTAAGCTGGGTTCGTTCTGTATTTAATTTGATTTCTGTCAGTTTTCTGTCTGTAATGTCCTGAACAATACCATATAATTTTACAATTTTTCCCTGTTTATCACGCAATGCCTGTCCAACGGTGTAGTGGTATGCTTCAGGCTGACTGGGTAAATGCAATTGCAGGTCGAGTTCATAGCTTTTACCTGTGTCAACAGTTTTTGCAATAGCTGCTTTCAAAATAGCAGCATCATCTGGCAAGTAAAAAGAAAAGAGTTCTTCAAAAGCGAGTGCCTCCTTATCCGGATCTCTCGCAAACAGCCTGAATAATTCATCCGACCAAATAATTTTTCGGGTGTCGCAATCAAATTCCCAATCACCTACCCCGCCTACATATTGGGCGTTTTTCATGCGCCGTTCATTTTCCTGAATGATCTGCTCGGCTTTCT
>JAYSXR010000390.1:0-20760 GCA_043717145.1 Chitinophagaceae bacterium
CGCAGGTAATCGAAACCAAATTCATTATTGGTGCCGTATGTAATGTCGGCATGGTAAGCTTTTCTTCTTTCCTCACTATTGGGTTGGTGTTTGTCAATGCAGTCAACACTTAATCCAAGCCATTCAAAAATGGTTCCGTTCCATTCACTATCCCGTCGGGCTAGGTAATCATTCACGGTTACAATGTGAACCCCTTCTCCTGCCAGTGCATTAAGATATGCAGGCAGGGTTGAAACCAATGTCTTACCCTCACCTGTTGCCATCTCGGCAATCTTACCATTGTGCAATACGCTTCCACCAATCAACTGAACATCATAATGCACCATGTTCCAGGTAACTAATCCACCACCGGCTGTCCAGCTGTTTTTATACGTTGCTTTGTCTCCTGAAATGGTTATGTAATCCTTTTTAACGCTTAGGTCCCTATCCAACTGCGTAGCGGTGGCAATAATCTCTGTACTTTCTTTAAAGCGGCGGGCAGTTTCCTTTACAACAGCAAAGGCCTCAGGCTGGATCTCGGCTAAAGCCTCTTCAATTTTCTTATCACGGTCTTTTTTCAGCTTATCCACTTCCTGGTAAATAAGGTCGCGGCCATGAATATCACTGCTAAGCAGGTTTTCGGCTGCCTGGCTTTTACTATCAATTTCCGCATCAATAGCGGTAAGGTGGGCTTTGATCCTTTCACGGAACTCTACTGTTTTAAAACGCAATTCATCGTTTGTTACACTTTGGTATTGCCCAAAAAACTGATTGGCTTTTTCAACGATGGGCATCAGTTGCAGCACATCTTTCTCACTTTTACTACCCCCGAATAATTTTGAAATAAACTTCAACATATAGCTTTGTCTGGTGTTATAATTTAATTTTTACAGTCAAAAAGGGTGCGAAAAAAATTACAAGCCAATTTGACACCTTCTGAAGAAGGCCGCTAAAGGTAAAGAATTTGAACTCAGTCCAAACGTGTATTCATAATCATATCATCTTTATCAATTACTTAACGAAAACTATGTATATCAAAAGATTCATAATCCCCATATTGCTGTTTTTCACACTAAAAACTGCGGCCCAGCAGCATATGCAGGACTCGATTGCCTTTACAAGAATAAAACTTTCTAAAAATAATATGTTCGTACTGGGCGCATGGGCAGGGGCCAATATCATCCAGGGGTCTATTTCAGCGGTTAATGCCACCGGAAGCGATCATTATTTTCACCAGATGAATGCTTATTGGAATGTGGCAAATCTTGCTCTTGCCGGTTTGGGCCTCTGGTCTGCAAAAAAAGAGTTAGCGAAACACTATACCCTTGCAGAAAATATTACTGAACAGCATAAGATCGAAAAGATTCTTCTTCTGAACACAGGCCTGGATGTTGCTTATATAACAACTGGCTTATTCCTTAAAGAAAGGGGTAACCGGCTTAACCACGACCAACCGATTGGTTATGGTAACAGTCTGCTTTTGCAAGGTAGTTTTTTATTGGTTTTTGATATCATTCAATATGCCAGTCACCGGCGCAATGGCAAACTGCTGGAACAAAGTATGGGCAATTTGCAGTTGGGTACTACCTTAAACGGAGTAGTTCTCACTTATCAACTTCGATAAGTTTACTTTTTCTTTGATTTCGGCCATTCGCAACCAATACCATTAATTTATTCATTCCCGGGGTAATTTTGGTTGAAAGGATGGAATTTCAGGGCGATTCTGCTACTTTTGCAGCCTTAAAAGATGGTACAAGGACCAAGCCAGAAGCCATAAGGTATGTAAAGCTTGGACCTTGAGACTTGAAAACCGTGAAACTTATTAAAAAATGGCAGGACAGTTAAAAGAGGTACGAAACCGGATCAAAAGTGTACAAAGTACCCAGCAGATTACGAAGGCAATGAAAATGGTTAGTGCGGCCAAATTACGCCGGGCCCAGGATTCAATCACTCAAATGAGACCATACGCCCAGAAATTGCAGGAAATGTTAAGCAATATCGTGAGCAGTATCGAAGGGGGCATGAGCCTGAAATTGGCAGAAGAACGACATGTAGAAAAAGTGCTGTTAATTGTGATTACCAGCGACAGGGGTTTGTGTGGCGGTTACAATGCCAATATCATTAAATTAGCCAAAAGCACCATCGCCGAAAAATATCCTGTCCAGTTACAAAAAGGCAAAGTAACCATATGGAACATCGGCAAAAAAGGATGGGAAGGTTTAACCAAAGCCGGATATGCCACCGATGCCACTTTTAAAGATATTTACCTGAACCTGAAATTCGAAACCGTTCAAGCCGCCGCAAAGGCAGCCATGATAGCTTTTGAAAATAAAGAGTTTGATGCTGTTGAATTGATTTACAGTGAATTTAAAAATGCGGCAACACAACGTTTTGCGGCCGAACAGTTTTTACCTATTCCAAAAGTGCCAAAGAAAGCAGGTGGCAAAAAGTCTGATTTCATATTCGAGCCTGCCAAAGAAGAGTTGATTGCTGAACTGATGCCGAAAATCCTGAATACCCAGTTATACAAAGCGGTATTAGATGGAAATGCCAGCGAACATGGTGCACGTATGACAGCAATGGATAAAGCAAGTGAAAACGCCAACGAATTATTAAAATCTCTCAAGATCAGTTACAACCGCGCCAGACAGGCGGCCATTACAACTGAACTTACGGAGATTGTAAGTGGTGCGGCAGCTTTACAGGGATAATTCAATTTGAGAATTCGAAAATGTGGCAATTTGAAATCTTACAGGCAATGCCTGCATTTAAAATACATTATTTTCCGTTTTCAAATTTTCAAATTAGCATATTTTCAAATTCTCTACTACACATGGAAATCAGCCAGATCATACCACACATAGAGGTTTTAATTTTCGCCAGTGAAAAACCATTGACCTCATTGGATATTGTTGAACTCATCAACAACACGTTTGGATTTTTAGATGAAAGGGTGATGCTTGACCAGGTAGAGAGCGCACTGGAAGGTATCCGTGAAAAATACGATTCCGAATTTTATCCCTTTGAAGTGAGGGAAAGCGGCGGTGGCTGGCAGTTCCTCACCAAGGTAAGCTACCATACCACTATTGCACAACTGAATGGCGATAAATTCCTGAAACGCCTGTCAAATGCAGCGTTGGAAACCCTGGCCATTATTGCCTACAAACAACCCATTACCAAAGGCGAAATAGAAGCTATACGTGGCGTGAACAGCGATTACAGTATCCAGAAATTACTGGAAAAAGAATTGGTTTTGATCAGTGGCCGCAATGAGAATATGCCGGGCAAGCCATTGGTATATGCAACCTCCAAAAACTTCATGGATTATTTCGGCATCAACTCAGCTGCCGATCTGCCAAAAATAAGAGAGGTCTTGTCTGAGCAGATCGTAGAAGGCACCATCATGAGTCCCCATGATTTTACCGACCTACCGGTTGAAGAAATGATTACCGAAGAAGAAACTGTTGAAGAAAAGTCTGATAGCGATATTTCAGCCATCACCGTAAATGAAGAAGGCGAACTCATTATCAAAAATGAGGCGGAAGAAGAAGAAAAAAAAGACGAAGGAACGACAGAAACCTCGGAATAAAGGTTGTGTTTAGTTTTGAAATTGAGTTTCTTCCGGTTTCTCAATTCAAAAATTTCCCGATCCCTGCTATCTTCGCAATATGTCTCAATCATTATCCAACGAACAATTAATCAGTATCGCTAATGAATATGGCACCCCTGTGTACGTATACCATGCCGAAAAAATAACGGAACAATACCAGAAACTGCAAAAGGCATTCCAACAAAGCAAGGCAAAAATTTTCTATGCAAGCAAGGCATTAACCAATATTAATATACTCAAACACATCCGTTCTCTGGGCTGTAATATTGATTGCAGTTCTGTCAATGAGGTACACCTCGCCATCAGGGCAGGCTTTAAACCGGCAAATATCCTCTACACCAGTAATGGTATTGCATTCAGCGAAATTGAAGAAGCTGTTGCATTAGGCGTGAACGTGAATATTGACAGTCTTTCGAACCTTGAAAAGTTCGGTAAAAAATTCGGGCATTCCTATCCTGTCGGTGTCCGCCTGCGGCCCAATATCATGGCGGGTGGTAATTTGAAAATATCTACCGGGCATGAAAAAAGCAAGTTTGGGATACCCATTGAACAAATAGATAAAATCCTGGCCCTTGTGCAGGAAAATAACCTCTTCATTTGCGGCCTACACGTTCATACCGGCAGTGAAATAAAAGATGTTTCGGTATTTATGCAGGTGGCCGATATCTTTTTTGAACTGGTACCCCATTTTCCCGAACTCAGTTACCTCGACCTTGGCGGTGGTTTTAAAATACCTTACAAAGAGGGTGAAACAGGAACTGATGTATCCTTATTAGGCGAAAAAGTAGCCGGTGTACTGAATAAACTTAAAGAAACCTATAAGCGGGATTTTGAAGCGTGGTTTGAGCCGGGTAAGTTCCTGGTTAGTGAATCGGGGTATTTTATCACCGAGATAAATGTGTTAAAGCAATCCGGTTCTACCATTTTTGCCGGTGTGAACAGCGGTTTTAACCATTTGATCAGGCCTATGTTCTACGAAGCCTATCACCGGATACAAAATATCAGTAATCCAAATGCCCCAACCCAATTGTATACCATAACCGGTAATATTTGTGAAACAGACACTTTTGCCGCAGACAGGGCACTGAATGAAGTTCGCGAAGGAGACCGCCTTGTTTTTTATAATGCAGGGGCTTATGGCTTTGAAATGGGCAGTAATTATAACGCCCGCTTTAAACCGGCACAGGTTTTGGTTAGTAGGGGTGAGTCGCACCTGATTGGCAGAAGGGATGTTTTTGAGGATTTATTAAGAAACCAGGTAGAAGTCTTATAGAACAAAACAGTAGTTTACATCTGAATGATTGAGATAAAGAACATACAAAAGAAGTTTGGCGACCGGGTGATCCTTGAAGATATTAGTGCCGTAATGGAAGCAGGTAAGTGTAACCTCATCATCGGTACCAGCGGTAGCGGTAAAACGGTATTGACTAAATGTATGGTGGGCCTTTTTCAACCTGATGAAGGGGCAATTTTATATGATGGTGCCAATATGATGACGATGGAAAATGACGAACGCAAACTGCTTCGTCAGAAGATAGGCATGCTTTTCCAAGGAACAGCTTTATTTGATTCGATGACCGTGGAGCAAAATGTTTTGTTTCCATTAGATATGTTTACCAACTGGACACAGTCGGAAAAAAAGAAAAGGGCAGACGAAGTATTAGACAGGGTAAATCTGAAAGATGCACACAAAAGATATCCGTCTGAGATAAGTGGGGGGATGAAAAAACGGGTGGGTATTGCACGCTCAATTGTACTCAATCCAAAATATTTATTTTGCGATGAACCCAATTCCGGACTTGACCCGCAAACTTCATTGGTAATTGATAAATTGATTAAAGAAATCACATTGGAATTTAATATAACTACCATTGTTGTTACACACGACATGAACAGTGTAATGGAAATAGGCGACCATATTGTTTACCTGCACCAGGGCCACAAGCAATGGGAAGGATCGAATAAAGACATTATTTTTAGTAAGGATGAGTTATTGAATAATTTTATTTTCGCATCAGATTTTTTACAAGATGCAAAACAGATGCGGATGATGGAAGCCAACGGAACGCCCCGTCCTTAAACAAAATTGGCAGAATACATTTTTATGAAAAACAGATACTTACTTTTTATCTTTTTGATCGCTGTTATGTCAGTATCAGCTCAATCACAGGTTGACAATACTCCGCCATACAAAAAAGATCTTCATATACCCGATTTCACCATCCAGCAACCAGATAGTACCTATTTTACCAAAGACCAAGTACCCAAATACCAATACACAGCCATCATTTATTTTGCACCGGATTGCGGCCATTGTCAATATACCGTTAAGGAACTTGTAAAAAGTATGGATAGCCTTAAGAATGTTTTTTTTATCCTGGTGGCATATAAGCCCCTGAATGAGATCAGAGAGTTTTACACAAATTATGGATTGGATAAATTTTCAAATGTTCGTATTGGCCGTGACCCAAAATATTTTGTGCCTTCCTTTTTCAGGGTAACATCAACCCCTTTTGTTGCTGTATATAACCGGACGGGGCTGCTAGCCAGGGTATTTGATCCAGCTACGAATACCACTATAGAGATACCGGAATTAGTGGCCATGGTAAATAAGAATTAATCTCTGTTTATCCCATTTCCCACAATTGCAAACCCTACCTTTGCTGCGTTAAAAATTCCTCATTCCTAAATAGTCATTTTATGAAAGTAACCGTTGTAGGTGCTGGTGCCGTTGGTGCTACCTGTGCCGATAATATTGCCCGAGCGCAACTGGCTGATGAATTGGTTTTATTGGACATTAAAGAAGGTTTTGCAGAAGGTAAGGCACAGGATATAATGCAGACAGCTGCGCTACTGGGTTTTGATACACGCATTTCGGGAAGTACGAATGATTACGCCAAGACAGCAAATTCAGATGTGGTAGTCATCACATCCGGCCTTCCCCGCAAACCCGGTATGACCCGTGAGGAACTGATTGGCACGAATGCAGGAATTGTAAAAGGCGTTACTGAAAACATTTTAAAATATTCTCCTGATACCATCATCATCGTCATCAGTAACCCGATGGATACGATGACCTACCTGACCCTTCAATCCACCGGTTTGCCAAAGAACCGTATTATTGGAATGGGCGGTACATTGGATAGTGCCCGTTTCAAATACCAATTAAGCCAACACCTCGCTTGCAGCCCTTCCGATTTAAATGCAGTAGTGGTAGGTGGACATGGAGATACAACAATGATCCCATTGATGCGTCTGGCCACCTGGAATAGTGCACCCGTAACTAATTTCCTGAGCGAGGAGCAACAAAAACAAATTGTGGCAGACACCATGGTTGGTGGTGCAACATTAACCAAATTGTTGGGAACATCAGCATGGTATGCGCCAGGGGCGGCGGGGGCGGCTTTAGTAGAAAGCATTGTACGTGACGAGAAAAAATTATTTACCTGCTGCGTTAGTTTGGATGGCGAATACGGACAGAAAGATATCTGCTTAGGCGTTCCTGTAACGATTGGAAGGACCGGCTGGGAAAAAATTCTTGATTTTAAATTGACTGCTGATGAGCAGGTATTATTTAACAAGAGTGCAGATGCAGTGAGGAGTATGAATGATGTGTTGAAGACATTGTAATTCGGGGTTTAGCCGGAGGCTATAAAATAAACGTCACTCGGCGGAGCCTAGCGACGTTTAGCAATAGTTACCTTATTATGTGATTGATATAATCACTAAAAATAAAAAACCTGACGGTTAAGAAACTGTCGGGGTTTTTATACTTTTTATCTGCCGCTCATACTTCAATTACTGCTTTTCATCCCGAATTAATAAATATCACTGTAACAATTCGAAGTCCTTTGCGTCTCATAAGCACAAAACAACAACATAATAAGACAATTTTTATTACTGATAGTTTTTGCACTCGCAATATCAACACAAAGCTTTGCACAAAAGAAGACAAGCGTAACGGGTAGCGTAAAAGATAATTCAGGCAAGGCTTTGGCCGCTGCTTCTGTCTCACCTTTACTGGCAAAAGACAGCAGCTTTGTAAAAGCAGATGTAACAGATGTCAATGGACAATTTGATATTGCCTCTGCAAAAGCGGGTAAATTTTTATTAAGCTATACGATTATCGGTTTCGAAAAAAAATTCCGAAGTATTTGACCTGCAGGCTGGCCAGTCATACAATGCCGGTTCAGCAAGTTTTCAACCTGCTGTGAAAAAATTACAGGATGTAACCGTTACCGCCCGCAAACCTATGATTGAGATTAAGGCCGACAAAACCATTTTCAATGTAGAAAGCAGTATCAATGCAACCGGCAGCAATGCACTCGAGTTATTGCAGAAAAGCCCGGATATACAGGTAGATAACAACGATAATATTTCCATGAAAGGGAAAACCGGTGTTAAAATATATGTAGACGGAAAGCCAACCCAGTTAAATAGTAAAGACCTTGCAGCTTACCTGAAAGGCATTAACAGCAATGATGTAGAAGCGATAGAAATGATCAGCAACCCAAGCGCGAAGTATGATGCCAGTGGCAATGCAGGTATCATTAATATCCGGTTGAAAAAGAATAAGAAGTTTGGAACGAACGGAAGTATTACTACAGGATTTATACAAGGTGTAACACCAAAAGGAAATGGTTCAGTTAACCTGAATTATCGTGATAAAAAAGTAAATCTGTTTAGCAATGTTGGTGGAAATATAGGCATGAATGAAAACGCACTCAGCCTGTTCAGGATACAAAAAGATTCATTGTATGATCAGCATAGCAGCAACAGGAATAATGATAAAAACCTGAATATGAAAGCGGGTGCGGATTATTTTATTAACAGTAAGCATACAATTGGTGTATTGGTAACAGGCAGCTTCAGTAATACTGAATGGACAAGTAACAGCAATACCAGTATTTATTACAACTCCACACATCAGTATATAAAAAGTTTACAGGCATTCAATACCGTTCCAGGCCATCGTACTAATATGAATACAAACCTGAATTACCGGTATGCAGATACCAGTGGCAAAGAGATCAACTTTGATGCAGACTATGGTTTGTTTCGTGGAAATGGCCGCAGTTACCAGCCTAATTATTATTTGGATAACAATGGCAATCCATTATACCAGGTAGTTAACCGTAACTATACCCCAACTGATATTGATATCTACACTTCCAAAGTGGACGTTGAGCAGCCAAAGTGGAAAGGAAAGCTGGGTTATGGGGCTAAATTCTCTTATGTAAAAACCACCAATACATTTGATTTTTTTAATGATGTAAACGGCAACCCGGTAAGACAATTAAACCGTAGTAACAGCTTTAGCTATAAAGAGAATGTTAATGCAACCTATATAAATTATCAACGCCAATTTAACCCGAAATGGAGTTTGCAGACCGGCTTGCGGATTGAACAAACCTGTAGTGAAGGTATATTAGCAAGGGCAGATGGAGTTGTACAGGCAGATAATACTGTGAAGAGGGATTATATTAACCTGTTCCCCAGTGCTGCTCTAACATGGACCGTTAACCAAAAGAATACCTTGAACTTAACCTATAGCCGCAGCATTGACAGGCCAAGCACCCAGGACCTGAATCCATTTGAAAACAAATTAGATGAGTTGGCTTATGAAAAGGGCAATGCTTTCTTACGTCCGCAATACACAGATAATATCGAGTCATCTCATACATTTAAATACATGATCACTACTACCATTGGTTATAGTCATGTAAAAGATTATGCAACACAAACAACCGATACTGCAAACAATGCAACATTTGTACAGCAAATAAATCTGGCTACCCAACAGATACTCAGTTTTAGTGTAGGATCGCCTTTACCTATTGCCAAATGGTGGAATGGTTATGCCAATATTTGGTATAATTACCAAATGTTCAGAGGGGAAATTGGTGCCAATAAGGTAAAAACAGATATTCCTATGTTTGGCGCGTATATGCAGCACAGCTTCACATTAGGCCATGAATACACAGCTGAAGTAAGTGGCTGGTTTAGCGGGCCTTCTATCTGGGGTGGTACCTGGCGCACTAAATCGCAGGGCGGTGTGGATATTGGCATCCAGAAACAATTGATGCAGAAAAAAGCAATCCTTAAAATAAGTGCCACCGATATCTTCCATACCAGCCCCTGGACCGCAACCAGCGATTTTGGCGGGCTCTATATTAAGGGAAGTGGAAGCTGGGAGAGCCAGACTGTACGTATGAGTTTCACCTACCGTTTTGGAAGCAACCAGGTAAAGGCAGCACGTGATAGAAAAACAGGATTGGAGAGTGAAGCGAAGCGGATTAAATAAATTAGTTAATGGATTTTGAGTAAAAAATGTCTCTGAAAATGTCAGGGGTATTTTTATACCTGTTATAGCAATATTGCTTATCAACCGGTGGCTGCTACAGATTAATTTGTACGGTTAAAAAAGGTTTCCGTTTTTTTTAATACTACCGAATCCTTACCATTAAATATTGCTATTAAGTTATTTTGTTTATCAAAAAAATACGCTTTGGGAATGAAATGAATATTATAATGCATATCAATTAAATTCCTTGTAGAATCAATAGCTATGAATTGATTCCATGGCATTCGCTCTTGTCGCAAAGCAGTCTTCCAGCTTTCTTTATCATTGTCAATTGAGATACTTGAAATAACCAACCCCTTTTGATTATATAATGCATAGAGTTTTTTAAGTTGAGGGATTTTTTTCGGCAGGGGCCGCACCAGCTTGCCCAAAATACAAAGAGGTTAAATGGCGAAGTGTTATTACCAACCTGAGAAAATACATCAAGTGTATCCTTTAGTTGTACACCTGCGGGATAGGCTTTATCAAAGTTAGCTGCGCCGTTAAAGTAACTATAGAAAGACTTATACATCACAGTATTCTTTACATCTGCATCAAAATATGCAAGCAACGCATGTAACTCATTGTTAGAAAAATGATCTTTGTAATAAAAAAGCTGGGTTAATAAGTAAAGTAAATATGGGAATTTCTTAATGATTGTAATGTTTCGCAACCCAATCTGTTTATCCGGCACTGTATCATTCTCTCGATAAAACAATGAAATATTCTGTAAATAGGGCTCACTTTTGTTTACTGCCCGAAAATGAATTGATGAAGTTACTATCATCATAATAGGTGCCAATAGTAGTAACCCCTTTATCGATATAAAAAAAACTATTGATTGTTTTATTAAGAAAAGGGGTTTTAAATCCTGCAAGTCGTTTGTAAGGAAAATGATTACTCGTATCAGTATACTTTAAAGAAACGATATGAGGTATAAACAATGAATCAGCTTTTAAATGAAAATAGACGGTTTCGCTTTCCATCATTACTGAATCGTTGGGAGCATGTCCTTTGTTCTTAAATGAATATAAATACTTACCCTTACGCTTTGCAGCCTGGATTTTAGGCATTGCAATTTTTAAAGTGATATTTGCATCCGTTTGATTTATTTTACATTCAGACTGCATAAACGCTAGTAATAAATATAAAAAAAATTGATATATTTTTATTTACTTTTCAGTTTAAAAACACTTAGTTCGCTAATTATTTCAAGGCAGGTACGTCCTTATAAATATTCCTGAATTTGTGTGGTGATACTATAAATATCTTGCAACTCCATACACTTAAAATGCCCTTGGGGGCATGTATTGTAACCAATTTTACTGCATGGCCGGCAACGCAAACCCTGGATTTCAGCTATATGATTCGGAATTGGTGTATTTCCATAATAAGGCCCCATACCAAATCCCGGCACAGTATTTCCCCAGACACTGATAATCGGTTTTTTAAAAGCAGCCGCAATATGCATTAAACCTGTATCGTGCGTAATAATAAGTTTGGCAAGCCTTACAAGGTCAGCACTTTCATTCAGTTTGAATTTACCGCAGGCATTGTAAATTTTTATGGGATCAACAGAAGCGATCAAGTCCCCTATCTCTTTGTCTTCCTGTCCGCCTAATAATATAATCGGATACTTTACATCTACGCATAGTTGCTGCAGTTTATGTACCGGCAATTTTTTGGTATTCAATGCAGCCCCGATCACGATAGCGATGTAACCCATCAAATGAGAGAAAGGAAGGTCTTTATCTTTCACCTTATCTTTATCGGGTAAAAAATAATCAAGCCCTTCTCCATCATTGACTATACTGAACTCTTTCAGCGTATCCAGGTAACGATCTACAATATGAATATTCGGAAGCCGGTTGATCTTTAATGCAGTCAACAGCCATTTTTTTATATTCAGCTTATCAAACGAGAAAGATTTTATCCCTTTTAATGCTTTTTTTATACGGAGTGTCCTGAGGTTATGGTGCAGGTCAATAATATAATCATATCCTTCATATTGCAGCTGGTGTATCATCAGGTCCCAACTGCTGTTTAGCACAAGCACTTTATCGATATATGGATTACTGCTAACCAGTTCCCTGAAATCGTTTTTCGTCAAAAAATGAATCTCCGCGCCAGATACCTGTTGTTTTAGGCAACGGATAACCGGTGTAGTGAGCACGATATCACCAATAGATGAAAAGCGGATGATTAAAAACTTCATAATACGAGTTATTGCTCTACGTAATTTAGGTCCTTATGAAAAGTTTCTTCCGTAAAATAAAATGCAATCATTGTAATGGCCATAACAATAATACCAGTAACAATACCACTTTTTAACAGGTCCCATCCCCAACTTTTTTGAAACAGGTTAAGAAACATCAGGTTAATCAATGGTAAAGCACCCCTCACCATGTTGGGGATGGTGGTTGCTGCTGTTGCCCGCAAATTGGTTCCAAATTGTTCTGCCCCCATCGTAATGAAGATAGCCCAGAAACCGGTACTAAACCCTAACAACGCACAGATGCCATACATCCTTGTATCGCTATTATTATAGCTGCTGAAAAAAAGAATGAGGGCAAGCATACTCAAAAGATAAAATGAAAACAATGCTTTTTTTCTGCTTTTGAAATACTGGCTTACCAAACCAATAAGTATATCACCAATGGCGATACCTACATACGCATACATAATAGCCCGACCACTTTCAATATGGTTGTCGCCATACATCTCTTTGGCAAACCGGTTACTTAAATTTACGAGCACCCCAATCACGTACCAGGTAGGTAAGCCAATTAATATAGCCAGGATATATTTTCGAAACCGTTTCCCGTTGGTAAAAAACATAAAAAAATTTCCTCTTTGCACGTTTGCTTCTTTCACCTGTTTAAACATGCCGCTTTCGGCAACTGAAATGCGCAACAGTAATAACACGATCCCTAATCCCCCGCCAATCTTATAACACAGACGCCAGTCGTTGGTAAACTTGTAAATAAAATACGCAAATACCGCTCCGAATAAACCAATGCCGGCTACCAGTGAAGTACCCACCCCTCTTTTTTCTTTTGGCAGCAATTCACTTACCAAAGTAATGCCAGCACCCAATTCCCCGGCAAGGCCTATACCCGCAACAAACCTGGCCCATGCATATTGATCAACAGTTTGTACATAGCCTGTAATAAAATTAGCGATGGAATACAAAGCAATCGAACCAAACAAAACACTTAACCTTCCTTTCTTATCGCCAATTGTTCCCCAGATAACTCCACCTATTAATAAACCCACCATTTGCCAGTTAATGATTCTTGCACTGGCTGCCAGCACCTGCTCTTTATCAGCCAGTAATACACCTATACCCTGCAAGCTGGGTTCACGCACGATGGTAAATAGCAACAGGTCGTAGATATCTACAAAATATCCAAGTGCGGCAACAATAACAGGCAATGAGAAGATGCCAAATTTCTTTTCAGTCATATTCTTATAATTGAAATTAGAGTGAGGGGTGAAGTGATATTTTACTCATAACTGATAACGCACCATTACATATATATTTTCTCTAGCCTTTCTACGAAAACTATTCCTCAATAAAATCCATATCCTTTCCAAAAGTTTCTTTGGTATGATAAGCGGCAATCACGGCAAATAGCATCACAATCACGCCTGTTATCCAACCGCCGGTAACATAATCGCCTGTTAGATTTCTCAATCCCCTATGTAATAAAATGATTAATGGTAAAATGCCACGAACCACATTCGGAATAGAAATAGCCGTAGATGCCCGTAAGTTGGTACCAAACTGTTCTGCAGACATGGTAATATACAATATAGAGAACCCCGCCCCAAAACCCAATCCACCGCAAAGCAGGTACATGGTTTGTGTAGTTCCCCTTCCACCACTTTGCAAAAAATACAACACTACAAAAAAGGTAAGGATGCCAAAGAAAACAAACAGTGCTTTTTTTCTGCTCCGCAGGTAATTGCTTAAAAGTCCCGCACTGAGGTCTCCAATACCAATGGCTATGTATTGATACATGATAGCTTTACCCGGATCAATACCGGCGATACCAAATTCTTTTCCAAACTTATCTGAAAAAGTAATCAGTATACCGATCACATACCAAACCGGCAGGCCGATAACCACTCCTTTTACATACCGTAGAAACCTATCCCGGTTATTAAACAGCATTAAAAAATTGCCACGCTGTACATTTGTTTTTTTCACTTCGCCAAATAAACCACTTTCCATTACATTGGCCCTGAGTATTAATAAGAGAAGGCCCATAATACCTCCTATATAAAAACAAAGACGCCAGTCGTGAAAAAGCTGATACACAAAATAAGCCGTCACAGCACCGCATACGCCAACACTTGCAATAACCGAAGCGGCTATACCTCTTTTTTCTTTGGGTAACATTTCACTTACCAATGTGATACTTGCGCCCAGTTCACCCGCCAGGCCAATACCAGCAATAAAACGCATCAAAATATATTGCGGAACAGTTTGCACCATGCCGTTGGCAATATTAGCGAGGGAATATAAAATGATGGAACCAAACAGAACACTCAGCCTCCCCTTTTTATCGCCCATAATACCCCAGATAACACCACCTACCATCAGGCCGATCATTTGAACACTAATGATCAGTTCGCCTTTTGATAAGACTTCTTCGGGTGATAAGTTTAATGATTCAAGACTGGGTTTACGAATGATAGCAAACAAAAGCAAATCATAAACATCCACAAAAAAACCCAATGCGCCCACAATAACGGGCAATGAAAAAATACCGTATTGCTTTTGTGCTGTACTCATGCCTTGTCAGTATCAGAATGGGATTTGCTCTTATTAAAAAAAAGCTTAAAAATAATCGGGGCTGTTGTAACCAAAACAATACCCAATACGATTACTTCTAAATGATCCTTGAGATCAAATGAGAATTGAGCTAAAATCCATTTCTGCAAAAAATGACCACCAAACAACATACTAAATACCCAGGCCACACAACCAATCACATTATACATTCCGAATTTTTTGCTAGCCATCTGCACAATACCCGCCACGATAGGTGCAAAAGTTCTGATAATTGGAATAAACCTTGCTATCACAATAGCACCACCACCATGCTTTTCGTAAAAATCATGTGCCTGTCGTAAATATCTCCGTTTAAAAAGTAAATTTTCTTTCCAGTCATACATTGAAGGCCCCACTTTTCTGCCAAACCAATAACCTACAGAATTACCGGCAATGCCAGCGATCGAAATAAGAACCAATAACACAACCAGGTCCAGGTATTCGTTACCGGTATGTATGATTTCATTGGCAATATCGGTACTGTAGATACCCGCGACAAATAACAAACTATCACCCGGTAGAAAAAATCCTGCAAACAATCCCGTTTCTGCAAACACTACAAATAAGATCAGCCACAGACCGCCATGTTCAATATAGAATTGGGGCTGTAACAATTGGCTCCAATGAAAGGCATCCAATAAAAAAGTATATAACAGCATAATCGTTTTCTTAATCGTTAATGACAGACGCAGGCTCTAATGAATTCTCCCATTTGCTTACCACACTTGTGGCCAGTGCATTACCCAATACATTGGTAGCGGTTCTAAACATATCACAAAAATGGTCTATCGGCAAAATAAGTGCTATCCCTTCAGGTGGGATATGAAACATGGCGCAGGTGGCTAAAATAACTACTAATGAAGCTCTTGGCACTCCTGCAATACCTTTACTGGTTATCATTAATACCAGTAGCATGGTTAATTGAGTACCCGAGTCAAGATGGATACCATACGCCTGTGTGATGGCGATACTGGCAAATGTCATATACATCATACTTCCGTCGAGATTAAACGAATAACCCAAAGGCAGGATAAACGCTACAATTTTATCTTTGCATCCGAATTTTTCCAACTCTTCTGTTAGCTTCGGAAATACGGCTTCGCTGCTGGTAGTACTAAAAGCAATGACCAATGGTTGTAAGATTCTTTTTAAAAGTTCCGGCAACCGTTTTCCTAAAATAATAAAACCAACCAATAACAGCAAGAGCCATAGAATCGCTATTCCTAAAATAAAATACCCCAGGTATTTTCCATAAAATATAAATACATCGAGGCCCTTGGTTGCAATTACTGCAGCCATGGCACCAAACACACCAAGTGGTGCAAAATTCATCACATAGCCAACCATACGTAAAATCACCTGCGCAGCGGCATCCAGACCTTTTACCACCACTTTGGCTTTTTCACCCAGGGCAGCGGTAGCTATACCAAAGAATATGCTGAAAACCACCAGTTGCAATATTTCATTATTGGCCATTGCCTCGAAAATACTTTTTGGAAACACATGCTCTACAAACTTCTGAATATTGAATTCCTGCGTTTTACCTACCAGGTCCTTGGCACCATTTATATCAGCATTACTCAGGTCAATACCTTCACCTGGCTTAAAAAAGTTAACCAATAACATGCCAAGCAGCAAGCTAACCAATGAAGCAGTAATAAACCATAACATCGCTTTTCCCCCCACTCTGCCAACAGTTTTCAGGTCACCCAGTTTGGCTATTCCTACCACCAGGGTAGAAAATACCAGGGGTGCAATAATCATCTGCACCAGGCGTAGGAAAATAGTGGTTAGTAATTTGATATTGGTAGAAAATGATTGGATAAATGCGGGGGAAGACTGGGTATGAATAAAATAACCGAGAATAACACCGGCTAACATAGAGATAATGATATATATGGTGAGCCGGTTAGATTTTTGCATGGTAGCCAATAAATTAGTTTCGCAATATAAGATTTATGTTGAAATGGCCTTCCTCAGTACCTGCTCACCTGTTTACAAAACTTTTGAAGCGGAAAAGCAAGAAATGACTATTTTTCCAAAACTTTTTAATTAAAGAACCCAAACAAACAATACTATGAGTTTATTCAGAAAAAAATCACTAGATGGATTGATGGCGCAGGCTGCCGATTCGGAAAAAGGATTGAAACGCACGCTCGGGGCCGGAAGCCTCATTGCACTGGGTATCGGCGCCATTATCGGTGCCGGCTTATTTGTAAGAACAGCCGCCGCCGCCGGGGAACATGCCGGACCAGCCGTTACCTTATCTTTTATTGTAGCCGCTGTGGGTTGCGCTTTTGCAGGTTTGTGTTATGCTGAATTTGCTTCTATGATTCCCATTGCGGGCAGTGCTTATACATATGCCTATGCAACCATGGGCGAACTGGTTGCCTGGATTATCGGTTGGGCCCTGATATTGGAATACGCCCTGGGTGCCGCCACCGTTTCTATTGCGTGGAGCGAGTTCCTGAATAAACTGCTTGAGCAGTTCCATCTCGGTTCCATACCGTACGAATGGTGCCATTCCCCTTTTGAAAAAGCATTGGATGTTGCCGGCGCAATGCATCATGGTATCATGAACATACCCGCTCTTTTTATCCTTTTATTACTGTCATTGTTATTAATCAAGGGTACACAGGAATCGGCTTTTGTAAACGCGATTATCGTATTTATCAAAGTAGCCATCGTTGTGGTATTTATTGTAGTGGGTTGGAAATTCATCAATCCTGTTAACCATACCCCCTACCTGATCCCTGCCGATGCGCCTGCCGCCCTCAAACCGGATGGCAGCCTGTATAGTTATACCGACTTTTTCCGTCATGGATGGGGTGGGGTATTAAGAGGTGCAGCCATCGTTTTCTTTGCCTTTATTGGTTTTGATGCGGTGTCTACTGCCGCCCAGGAAGCAAAAAATCCAAAGAGGGATATGCCCATCGGAATATTGGGTTCACTTGTGATATGTACACTCCTCTATGTTCTTTTTTCTTATGTATTAACCGGTGTGGCTCCTTATACCGATTTTGTAAAATCAGGAAAAGAAGCTTCAGTAGCTTATGCAATTGAAACGTATATGGCTGGTTATGGCTGGTTAGCTAAAGCAGTTACCATCGCTATCCTCGCCGGTTTCTCCTCCGTGATATTAGTGATGCTGATGGGACAAAGCCGGGTATTTTATACAATGGCATCGGACGGGCTTTTACCAAAAGTCTTCTCTGACCTGCACCCCAGGTTCAGAACGCCTTATAAATCAAACCTGATCCTGTTTGTATTTGTGGGCTTGTTTGCTGCATTTATTCCCGGTAGTGTGGCGGGTGACCTGACCAGCATCGGAACTTTGTTTGCTTTCGTGCTGGTTTGCGTTGGGATTTGGGTGATGAGGAGGAATGATCCTGACCGCGTTCGTCCATTTAAAACACCAATGGTTCCATTGGTTCCTATTTTGGGTATTGTTGTGTGTTCTGCCATGATCTTTTCATTAGATAACAGGACCTTACTTAGTGCCTTTGTATGGATGCTGATTGGCCTGGTGGTATATTTCGGGTATAGTAAAGCAAACAGCAAACTAAAAAGTTAGCATCGATAGTTGTTAGTATACAATAATAAATGGTGAGTGGGCAGTGGTCCGCTCACCATTTACTTTTCGGCTATTACCCCGCACCATTAAATATTTCCTATTATACCGTTGCTAACTTGTCGCCCACTAAAATATTGGCTACTTACATCGCTTCCGTTAATTTTGCCATCCTTTCAATAACTCATCTTTAATACAAATACCATGGGAAGGATTTTTGAAGTACGTAAAGCTACCATGTTTGCCCGTTGGGACAAAATGGCCAAACAGTTTACCCGAATAGGAAAAGAAATTGTAATCGCAGTAAAAGCCAATGGTCCGGATACGGCTACCAACCCTGCTCTGCGCCGGTGTTTTCAGAATGCCAAAAGTGTGGGCATGCCAAAAGACCGCGTGGAAGCTGCCATTAAAAGGGCCATGGGTAAAGACACCAGCAATTACGAAGAGATCCTCTACGAGGGCTATGCGCCGCATGGGGTGGCATTACTGGTAGAAACAGCAACAGATAACCATGTGCGTACGGTTGCTAATGTAAAAAGTCATTTTAACAAGGGCCATGGTGCTTTGGGCAATAGCGGTAGTGTGAGTTTTCAGTTTAAGAAAATGGGCGTGTTCAAATTAAAGCCGGAGGGCCTGACTATTGATGACCTTGAATTGGAACTGATAGATTACGGCCTGGATGAATTAGGAGAAAGTAATGATGACCAGGGTAATCCCATCATCGTTTTACGTTGCGCATTTGTTGACTTTGGAAGCCTGCAAAAAGCCCTGGAAGATAAAAACTTAAGCCCCATCAGCGCAGAACTAGAATGGATACCCACCACCACCGTTCCTGTTTCAGATACTGAAGCAGAAGACGTAAGTAAACTGATCGAAAGATTAGAACAGGATGAAGATGTGAACAGGGTATTTCATAACATGGGATAAAAAGCAACAGTCAAAAATAAAAAGGCAAAATGGAGACTTTTCATTTGGCCCTTTTTATTTTTGATTGTTTACTTATCAATTTCGCGTTGCTTAAATAGTACCTTTGTATCATTATGGTTGACCTTAGCAATACAGCAAACCCCATCATCTTTTTCGACGGCGTATGCAATCTCTGTGCGGGCAGCGTACAATTCATCATCAAACACGACCCTGCACATCATTTCAGGTTTGCTTCTTTGCAAAGTGATATAGGCCAGCAGCTGTTAAAGAAATTTAACCTGCCTACAACCGAATTCGGTTCCTTTATTTTATTGGAAAAAGGAAAACTGTATACAAGGTCATCGGCAGCACTGTGCGTAACCAAAAAATTAAATAGTGCCTGGCCCGGCTTATACGCATTCATAATCATTCCCCCTTTTATCAGGAACGGTATTTATAACCTGGTTGCGAGAAACCGCTACAAATGGTTTGGGAAGAAAGAGGAATGTTGGGTGCCTACGCAGAAGTTAAATAATCTTTTTTTACACTGATTTCTTTAAGCAAGCTCACTTTTTCTGACAACATTATCAGCTTCTGTTATCTCCAACTGCTTATCTATAGGCAGTGTAAAATAAAAGGAAGATCCTTTGCCTTCAATGCTTTCAACCCATATTTCCCCACCATTTTTTTCCAAAAATCCTTTTACCAATAATAAACCAATTCCCGCGCCTTTATTATCTTCTCGCGCTTTGGAAAGGGAGTTTAGTTGAGGGGAAAAGAGCTTTTTCCTTATTTCTTCAGACATGCCAATTCCAGTATCCTTTATCTCAACAATCATTTTATCCGCTTTTCTTTTCGCTGTGACAATAATTTTTCCACCCGGAGGGGTATGTTTTAAAGCATTGGAAACAATATTCTGCAGGACGGAGATCAACATTTTTTTATCTGCAAAAACACTTGTATTTTCTTCAATTTCGTTATGAAGATTTACAGTATTAACAACTGCTATTTCATTTAACTTATGAAAAACATTCTCTACATATTGACAAAGTTGGATTTTTGTTGGCGTAAATACTTCGGAAGCATATTTTATTCTTGCCCATTCCACCAGGTAGTCTAACATGTTTAATTCGTCTTTTGATGACTTACATAGAAGATTGAGCATCTCCTTTACCACAGCGGGATCCATTGTATCAAAATTCTTTTTCAGGTATTCAGCCGTGCTAATAATTCCGGCCAGGGGGCTTCTTAAATCATGCGACACAATGGCCAATACACTTTCCTTATGTGTATTAAGCTCTTCCAACTCTTTTACATATTTGTTTATTGCGTCATCCGATTTTTTCCTTTCGGTTAAGTCCCTCAGGATTTTCACGTATCCTAATATCGCCCCATCTATTCCAACCAGTGGGAAAACCAAACCATAAGCAAAGAATTTACTCCCGTCCTTACATATATGCCATTTGTTGTCTATGGCCCTTCCATCTTTTAATGCAGTATCGATTTCCAGC
>JAYSXR010000040.1:0-2049 GCA_043717145.1 Chitinophagaceae bacterium
TAAACAGCCTTAAATTCATACAGGCAGCTAAAGAAGAAGGATTGGCCATTACCTGCAGTGTAACCCCATACCATCTTTTTTTCAGTGATGAGGATCTTCAAACCTATGATACGAATCTGAAAGTAAATCCACCGTTAAGGGGTAAACATGATATGTTGGCGTTAAGGGAAGGGGTACTGAATGGTATGGTAGATTGTATCGCTTCGCATCATTTACCGCAGGATTGGGATAATAAAACATGTGAATTTGAATATGCCAAAAACGGGATGACCGGACTTGAAACCAGTTTTGCCGTGGTCAATCACCTGCTTCCGGAATTGACAGCGGATCGTTTGGTAAAATTATTTTCATTGAATGCCCGTAATATTTTTAATTTACCGGTTACTAATATCAGTGAAGGTTCTGAAGCAGAACTTACCTTGTTTACCAGGGAGGGAATAACGAACCTGACCAGGCAGCAATTAAAAACCAAATCATCCAATACCCCTTTTTTAGAAAGGGAACTGGCAGGTAAGGTTTTGGGAATTATCAATAAAGGAAATCCAATTATCAATTAACTGTTAAACACCATTTTATGAAAGTAAACGTAATAAACGAAGGAGTTAAATATGGCATTATTGGTGGTCTTCTTTTCCTGCTGATCAATTTTGGTGCCTGGGGTATAGGTAGTACAGCGACCTTTGTTTCTGTTATCGGCATAAGTAGTTTTATCCCTTATGTAATTATTATTTTAATCGTTATGGGGCTGAAATTAAGAAAGGCTAACGACAACCTGTTACCGTTTAAAGATGCCCTGAAATTTGCATTTGTTGCTTATCTCATTATCGCTTTAACGGAAGCAGTGGGTAATTATGTTTTGTATAATTTTTTAGATCATGACCTTACAGCGAAAGTTTTTGAGATCAGCAGAGAAAAAGCCCTCAAGATGATGCAAAAATTCGGAGCTTCAGATCAACAGGTAGAGGATGCAATGAAAAAAATGGATAGTGAATCCAAGCAAACAACGTTTAAGACCGTTTTTCTGGGACTTGGCCTAGCAATTGTATGGAATTTTGTTAAATCTATGCTTATAGCTTTGGTAATCAGGAAAGAACAAAAATTTGCCGAATAATATCATTTTATGGAAGTATCAATCATTGTTCCATTAATTAATGAGGATGAGTCCTTACCGGAATTGTGCAGCTGGATAGAATCTGTTGTTACAGCAAATGGCCTGTCGTATGAAGTGATCCTTGTTGATGATGGAAGCACCGATGATAGCTGGGCTTTCATTGAGAAAAAAAATAAAGAAAATTCCCATTTCAAAGGCATCAAGTTCCAAAGAAACTATGGTAAATCTGCCGCTTTGAACGAAGGCTTTAAAGCGGCTAAAGGTGATGTGGTCATTACCATGGATGCCGATATGCAGGACTCGCCCGACGAAATACCGGCGTTATACCGGATGATTGTTGAGGATGGTTATGATATGGTAAGCGGCTGGAAGAAAAAAAGATATGACAACACGTTGACCAAAAATATCCCCTCTAAATTATTTAATGCGGTTGCCCGTGCCAATTCGGGTATCCAGCTGCACGATTTTAATTGCGGACTTAAATCCTATAAAAGAAAGGTTATTAAGAGTATTGAAGTGTATGGTGAAATGCATCGCTACATCCCCATTCTTGCTAAATGGAGCGGGTTTAAGAAGATCGGCGAAAAAGTTGTAGAACACCGCCCAAGAAAATATGGAGTGACTAAATTTGGCTGGCAACGTTTTGTAAATGGTTTTCTCGACCTCGCAACCATCATGTTCTTAGGTAAGTTCGGAAAACGTCCGATGCAGTTCTTCGGTTTGCTTGGCACTTTGTTTTTCCTTATCGGACTGAGCTCGAGTATTTACCTGGTGATTGCGAAATTCGTGGCTATTGATTTTGCTTTAACTAACCGTCCAAGTTTTTATATCGCACTTACAACGATGATCATAGGTATGCAATTATTCCTCACCGGTTTTATCGCCGAATTAATTGCCAGGAATGCTTCTGAAAGAAATACGTATTTGATTGAAGAAAA
>JAYSXR010000391.1:0-6897 GCA_043717145.1 Chitinophagaceae bacterium
CACATTTTTACCTTTGATGGCACCTATTTCAACACCTGCCTTTTTTATATACAGGCATTTGGCCAATACCTGCAGGTCATTCAGCCATTGTTTTTGAATGGCCCGGATTGAATCTGATTGCTTGAATAATACATATTCCGTGGGAACAGTCATAAAATCATTTAGCTGTTGTATCTCTGTTTTTGAGGGAAAGGTTAATGACTGTTGCTTTAACCGTATTTTTCCCGTCACCGTTTTTTTTTGAAAAGCAGCGATAAAAAAACCTTCCCCTTTTATCTTATCAGGATAAAACCTGTAACCATAACCAGCTTTTTCGGGCGATTGTGTTTCAATAATGCCCCAAGCTTCAGGAACTATCAGCCGTTTACTTTGCATATCCATATCAGTCAACAGCCAATCCGCAATCATTTCATCTTCCTGCTGCGAATAAGAACAGGTAGCGTAAATAAGGATCCCGTCTTCTTTCAAAGCGGGTAATACATCCGCCAATATTCTTTGCTGCCGTTGACTGCAAAGCTGCACATTATCTTCACTCCATTCTGCTACCGCAGTGCGATCTTTTCTAAAAAGGCCACTGCCACTGCAGGGTGCATCAATCACCATCACATCAAAATAATTTGGCAAGGATTGAAAATGAGACGGATCATTATTGGTAACAATTACATGATCGCCACCCCACTTAGTAATATTCTCAACCAATACCGAGGCCCTTGATTTAATCACTTCATTAGCTACAATCAATCCATTGGTAAAATAAGAAGCCAATAAAGTACTCTTTCCTCCAGGTGCAGCACAGAGGTCCAATACTTTTTTTTTAGTGTCAGCTCCAATCATTTCACTTATCGCATGCCATAGAAACATACTGCTGGCTTCCTGCACATAATAAGCACCTGCATGAAACAAAGGATCGAAGGTGAATGATGGTCGTTTGGAAAGATACAAACCATGCGGGCACCAAAGAACCTTATCCATGCACAATAAGGTATGCTCTGTCGGTTTACTTGGATTTTTTCTGATAGAAGTCACCTGCTCACCAGATAAATGCACCTGTTCAAAAGTTGCGCGGTCAAAGCCTTTTACTCCTTCGAGCGATTGTAATAATTGGGGAGGAAGCGACATAGATCAAATATACAGTAGTCCGGGAAGAAGGGGGAATTAGTAACTGATAATTAAGTATTAAAAATTACCTGTAAATTAACTCACAACTCATTTTTAACGAATGATGAAAATCATTTCTTCTCTTGTGTAAACAAACATTGCGTCAGTTCGGAATCGGCAAAAGTTTTGGTCAACCTATTATCGCCTACATCCTAGTATTCAGAAGCAGATAAATTCTTTACCGGTACAAATAAATGCATCAGCAGGATGATTACTATACCCATTATTTTTTTCATATCAAAAGCGGATAGTAAAATGTTGTTTGACCTTATTCTCTTTTCTAAAAAAAACAAGTCCGATAAAGAACAGGTCAATACTCACCATTACGGCCGGATCTTTACAAATTTCATCCCATGCCTGTTCCATTTCTTTACTCCAATGAATATCATCAAAAATCAATATAGATTGTTCGTGTACTGCGGGTAACAATTGCCTGTAATAGCGAACCGTTGGTTCGTACCGGTGGTTACCATCAATAAAGGCCAGGTCGACCTTACCTGTTTCTTTAACAGTAGCCGGTAACGTTTCATCAAAATTACCTTCCACCAGTCGAATATTCGGAAGGTTTAAATTACAGAAATTATTTTTTGCTACTTTAGCAACGGCCTTTGAGCCTTCCATAGTAACAACGACCGATGCCAATTTAGCCGCAGCGAGGTAGGCAGTCGTAACACCCAGCGATGTACCCAATTCGAGGATGGTGGAGGGCGAATACCTATCAACAATCCTGAATAATAACTGTCCGAATTTTTTTGGCTTGAGTGATGATCCTGCAATATCCTTCACGGATCTGAGGTTCGTCTTTTTTACTCTTGAGCCCGCCCCAAAATCTTCAATAATCAATTCCCTTTCATCAGTTAATAATAACTGCCGCAGGTTTTCTATGAATTCGTACGCATAAAAATGACGGTCATCATTCAGCACTTTTGTAATAAAGTCAAACACAAAGGGTGAATGTATACCATGCCCTTTTCCGTTGGAAGCAGTGATATAATATTTCAAATACCGGGCACCTAATTGAAACGGCGAATACATTATGTTGCAGTGGATTGATAAGGTAATTTGTTCAGCAGCCACCCAATGGCATAAGCAGAACACAATAAGCAAAGATAACCGGGTATCTTGAAAAGCAGGTCATAGGTGTTCCATGACTGGATAGGAAACGTCCAGTAGACCAATACCAATAGCACAAGCGTAAATAGTTGATTATGTCGAAAATAGCTGTTCAACGAAAAAAAGGGCAGGATAACTAACAGCGCAACCCGGATCATAAAACCATCCCATTTATCAAAAAGATGGTTATCGTTCAATGAAAATTGCTTGCTCAATTCATACATCCCGCGTAGTTGCCTGATTAAAAAAACAGCATTCCCTATCAACAGGATATTAGAAACAGCCAGCAAATTAATTGCAAACTTTTTCCATAAAGGGCCACTGATCCATATAAAGAGTAAAATAATGGGGATGGTTACACAATAGGCAATTTTAATAAACTCCATAGTGTTAAAGGCTAGGCTTTATTTCTTTCCCACAATTGAAAATGATACGCGTATGCATGTTTTTCATCGGATGGAAATGATTGTTCGGAAACCATCAACCATTCTTTTGGGTTCATCTCAGGAAAAAAAGCATCTCCTTCCAGCTTAACATCCACTCTCGTAAGATAAATTTTATCCGCGACGGGCATAGCTTCTTTAAATATTTCTCCGCCACCAATTATAAATGCCTCATTATAATCCGCAGCCGCAGCCACTTTAATGGCATCTTCCACAGAATGCACAACCGAAGCTCCTTCCGGCTTCCAATCATTTTGCCGCGTGATCACAACATTCAATCTTCCCGGCAAAGGTTTGCCCAGCGATTCAAATGATTTTCTTCCCATCAGTACCGGCATGGCCCAGGTAGTGTTCTTGAAAAACTTCATGTCGTTCGGCAAACTCCAGGGTAATTGGTTGTTCTTGCCAATAACATTATTTGTAGAAGCGGCAACGATGAATGAAATAATCATAGAGAAAATTATAAATAATAAATAGTAAGTTATAATTAATAAGTAAAGGCAGTAAGTATTATGTCATTTTATCGCTGATTGGTAACCTACTATTTACAATCTAAACAGCTATCGGGGCTTTAATAGGTGGATGATGCTGGTAGTTTTCTAAAGTGAAATCTTCAAACTGAAAACCAAAAATATCTTTTACGGCAGGGTTGAGTTTCATAACAGGCAATGTATACGGTTCACGGCTCAGCTGAAGCTGTGCCTGTTCAACATGATTGTTATACAAGTGCACATCACCAAAGCTGTGTACTAAATCTCCATATTCAAGGTCGCAAACCTGGGCAATCATCATCGTTAATAAAGCATACGAAGCAATATTGAAAGGGACACCTAAAAAAACATCAGCACTGCGTTGGTATAATTGACAGCTTAATTTTCCATCAGCCACATAAAATTGAAAGAGTGCATGACAAGGCATCAATGCCATTTTGGGAAGTTCAGCTACATTCCATGCACTTACGATCAGTCGCCTGCTATCAGGATTTTTTTTGATCTGGTTAATCACATCGGTAATCTGATCAATCACCGTTCCATCCGCACCCTGCCAGCTGCGCCATTGTTTGCCATATACCGGCCCCAGTTCACCATTGGCATCGGCCCATTCGTTCCAGATACTTACATTATGGTCATTGAGGAATTTAACATTGGTATCGCCTTTCAAAAACCATAACAACTCGTATATGATACTCTTAAGATGTAGTTTCTTTGTCGTAACCATCGGGAAACCATCCTGCAAATTAAAACGCATCTGGTAGCCAAAATAACTGATGGTACCTGTACCTGTACGGTCTGCCTTAGAAGCTCCCGTTTCTAAAATATGCCTGAGTAGTTGATGATATTGCTGCATAGACTGCAAAATACATCTGAAAACGGGATGAGGGGAAGAATGATGATCAAAATGGGGAGAAGCTGTGGATTGCCTTGCCTTCTTTACCTTTTCTTCGCTTCAATTCTTTTTTGATCAGTGCCAGCTCCCTGCCGGTTTGCCCACTTACACTACTGTTTTCCTGTGCCCTGCGCATCAGGTAAGGTATCACATCGCGAATAGGGCCGAAAGGCAAATATTTACTTACCCCAAAACCTTCCTTGGCAAGGTTAAAGGTAATATTATCACTCATCCCATACAATTGAGAGAAATGAATATGCGGATGATTATGCGCCAGCCCCTTTTCATTCAATAAGCCGGCCGCAAGCAAATTGCTCTCTTCATTATGTGATGCGATGATAACCGATATCTGCTCAATGTGATTAATGCAATAAGCAACCGCAGCATTATAATCACGGTCGGTAGATTCTTTGTCCGATTGGATAGGGCTTGCATACCCCCTGTCATTGGCCCTTGCCCTTTCTTTTTCCATATATGCCCCACGAACCAGTTTAATACCCAGCATAAACCCTTTCTGCTGCGCAATCTGGTGAGAAAGTTTCAGAAAATGCAACCTGTCGTGGCGATACAATTGAATCGTATTATATACAATCACTTTTTCTTTGTTGAATAGCTCCATCATCTCAATGGTCAACCTGTCTACGGGGTCCTGTATCCAGCTTTCTTCCGCATCAATCAATACCCCGATATTTTTTTCTGCGGCTACTTCACAAATAGTGTACATCCTTTCACGAACCCTGTCCCACTCATCAATCTCTTCTTCATGATCATGTATACCACTGCGCAGGCGTGGGGCTTCATCTAATGTTTGCAATAACCCAAACCTGGCCAGGCCGGTTACTTTTATGCTGATAAAAGGGATATTATTTTGTGTAGCGGCATAATTAATTACGCGGATGAATTCTTCAGTAGCATGATCAAAACTATCTTCTCCCTGTTTTCCTTCTACACCATAATCGAGTATTACCTGCACGCCGTATTTGCCCAATACGCCACCCACATCAGCCGTTTCTTCCAACGTTTCACCACCCACAAATTGTTTAAAAATTGTTTTACGGATAATTCCATGAACAGGCAGGCCCGTTCTCATAATAAAGGGGGTAAGGCGCGTGCCAATCTGCACAAACCAGCCAAATCCCATAGTGCTGAACAGGAATCGGGCTCCCTTCAGTTCTTTATTGGTTTTGTAAGCGAAGGCATTCTCAGTATTGTCGAAAGAAATATTCATGCTAACTGATGTTCTTAGTGCGAATATCGGTACACGACGAGAAGTAAAAAAGCTTTTACGCAAAACTTTACATTATTTTTTAAATGATCAGATCGCCTGGTGGTTAAAAGGCTGTAATACCATCTCACTTACCACCCCGCTAACCGGTTGCTGGCATAGGAACCAGATGGCTTTGGCGGCTTCTTCGGCCAGAATCATTTTGTCGCGCTGTACCCGAAGGTCTATAGTATCCCAAAAAGAAGAGTCTACTCCGCCCAGGAATAAGTTGGTGATCCTGATATCCGTACGTTTTAATTCTTCCCTGATACTCTGCATCATCCCTGTTAGTCCGTATTTGCTGGCACTGTAGGCCGCTGCACCCGCCATGGGCACTTTACCCAATACACCGGGAATATTAATGATCAGGCCTTTCTTTCTTGCTTTCATGCCTGGCAAAATGGCTTTAACCAGGTAAAAAGAACCCATCAGGTTGGTTTGAATGGTTTGCAGGAAATCCGCTGAACTTAATGTTTCCATGGGCTTAATGATACCAATACCCGCGGCATTTACCACAATATCTATCTCAACCTCTTTATCAGATATATATTGGATCGTTGCATTCACTGATACCTCATCTGTAATATCCATCGTAAACACATGATCGGCTGGAATACCCGTTTCCTTTGCCACTTCATTCAGTTTTGCGCTATTTCGGCCGGTAAGGAATACGGTTGCACCACTTCCGCTGATCAGTTTTGCCGCTCTTGAACCAATTCCTCCGGTTGCCCCAACAATCAATACATTTTTCCCTTTCAATATTTCCATATACCTCGTTTATGCATGATAAACAAAGACGCCTGCATTTTGTTCTTGGCAAATACGATACATAATTCCTCTGGTCATGCATATAGTCACTGCCTGCTTTCTTATAACACTGACAAAAAAAGTGAAAAGTATTTGCGATAAATCCTGACATTCGTACATGCTTATCACGCACATAGAAATTTATAAATATACCATCCCCATGGTCCCCTTTACCATCGCTACCGGTACCATGGAGTTTGCACAGAACCTTTTTATCCGCATACATACCAGTGAAGGCATTACCGGCGTAGGCGAATGTTCTGCTTTTCCCATGATTGCAGGGGAAACGCAGGCTACCTGTTTTGCAATGGCCAAAGATTTTGCTGCCCTGTGGAAAAACAAACCTGCCAATGCCATTAAAGACAGGCTGAATGAGTTGGACCTTTTCACAGCGGGTAATTATACCGCCAAAAGCGCTTTTGACCTTGCCTTATATGATATTGCCGCCAAAGCCGCCAATCAGCCTTTGTATCAATACCTCGGGGGGCAAAGAAAGCCGATTGAAAGTGATCTCACCATCGGCATTGATAGCCCAGAAAAGATGGCGGCAACCGCTGTTATTTTCAAAGAAAAAGGCGTGAACATAATTAAAGTAAAACTTGGAAAGAAGCCCGCTGATGATATTGAAAGGATAAGGCAGATCAGGCAGGCTATTGGGAATGATATCAAATTACGGATTGATGCTAACCAGGGATGGACCTATGATAACGCAGTTACCGCATTAAC
>JAYSXR010000392.1:0-68766 GCA_043717145.1 Chitinophagaceae bacterium
ATTTGTTGCCGTTTTTTACAAAGTTGTAATAAGGCCTGCCTGTTGCATAAGAATAAGTGAAATTGAACCCTGTATTCCATTCGGTCACAAATCTTTTCAATACCAATGATGCTGTATGGTCAGCTGCAAAACCCGGCTGCAACTGGTATGGATAATTTAGGTAATCACGTTTGGTATCAAGATAAGAATAACTGATCCAGTAATCAAGGTTCTTAATGGTCTTCTTATCCCTCCAATACAATTCAATTCCTTTGGCATAACCGGTTCCGTTGTTATTAAAAAACGGATACGTTTTAACAAGGTCATTGTATTTTTTATAAAACGCTTCTACCCTGAAAGTTTGTAAGGTGGTATTTTTTAGATAGTTGATGATGTAATGTGTTGCTTTTGTATAACCGAAATTAGCAGTGGCATACAGGTAAATGTTTTCAGGTTTTTGATAAAATTCGCCATATGCAATACTCATCTGCGCCCCCTTTCCTGTTTTATAAGCAAAAGAAATACGGGGTGCGATGTTAGCTTTACCTATCAGCGAAGACTGTTCAAACCTTGCACCTATCTTCGCGGCCAGGTCATTGGTAATATACAGATCCGCCTCACTGAACAATGCTTTAAAATGATCAGGTAATAAAGCATTCCTGTTATTGTAAATACTTTTATTATAGCTATACATATATTCACCACCAAAGCGTATCACACTGATTCCACTTAACCGTTTATCAAACACTGCTTTGAACTGGCTGAGGTCGGCACGGGTAGTGAGATTGAAATTGGTGCTGTCTATCCAGACTGATCCGGTAGACACAGCTACATTATTCTGGTTTTGAATCTGATTATTGATATCATTATGATCGGTGCTGTAACTCAGTCCCAGGTTCATTTTCCAGCCATGACCTAAATTTTCCCGCCAGCTAAGGTTATTGTACCAATTAGTATTTTTTAAACCAAAAGCATTTTTTAATGAAGGATCATCAATATTCGGCCTGCGGATGCCGAGTTGATTGGCAGCAAAAGTGGTATAGTATTTTATGATACCTCCTTTTTTGGTTTTGATACGGAAATTTGCATCAGCTGCATGATAAGCAGGAATGGTAAAATTATCAGGCGTTTGTTTAACAATACCAAAATAAGCAGTTAGGTTAGTGTAATCATATCTCGCACCCCAGGATGATTTTTTATCTTTCGCAATTTCCTGTATACCTGCACCCAGAAATATGGGTGATATAGAAGCACTTGCTTCCGAACGTTCGGGAATATCAATACTTTCCAATATCAGGGCAGATGATAATGCCTGTCCGTACAATGCGGAATAGCCACCGGTACTAAACACGGTTCCTTTAAATAAGAAAGGAGAAAAACGGCCACGCTGGGCCAGGTCGGGCACGCTGCTGAAATAGGGATTGTTAACCAAAGTACCGTCAATAAATTGTTTGGTTTCATAATTTGCACCACCTCTTACAAAAAGGCCCTCCTGTTCGCCCACCTGTTGTGCACCAGGTAAAGTTTTTACCACGGCCGAAATATCTGCATTGGCTCCGCCCGTAGTAACCACATCTAAAGAACTTAAAACGGTAGCTGCCCTTTTTCTATCACCTGCTTCAAAACTGCCGGCGGTAACGGTTACTGCCTTTAGTTCATTCACCTCTTCCTTCAAAGCAAAGGCAAGGTCAACTGTATCTTTTCCAATGGTAATTTTTTGCTCAACGGGTTTGTAACCGATATTACTTACTACGATGGTTTGTTCGCCTTTTTCAAAAGTTTTAAAAGAAAAATGACTGCTTGAATCGCTCACCCCGCCATCATATGAACCTTTTACCACTATACTTGCCCCGGCAATCATATGTCCGCGGTTATCTTTTACGATTCCCTTTATTCTCACCTGTGCATTTACCCAGCCCGCCGTTAAAAGAGTAGTTATGAGCAGTATGGTTAGTTTTTTCATGGTTGCTTTGATTGACAAGACAAACATAGAGTAGTTTATTTTATAAACCAAACTATTTTATAAATGTTATGATTATTTGTGTTTATAAATCATAACAAACTGAAAGTCATAGAAATGACTTTTAATATTTATTTAAATTATATATAAATAATTTGTGCACTCCTCAAAAATAAAATAGCCCCGAAAATCCGGGGCTATTTTATCAAATTATTTGTTGAGTGACCTTATTTGTACTGTGCCATCAATCCTTTTGCCAATGTTACCATTTTCGCAAGGCTCTCATCATTCAACTGGCCTTTTTTAAATTCCGCCAACACATCGGGTAATTTATTTTCCATATCTATCAAAAAATGCGATTCAAATTCTTTCACTTTTCTAACTGCTACATCTTTTAATAAACCTTGCGTACCGAGATATATTATCGCTACCTGTTTTTCAACAGACATAGGTGAATATTGCAATTGCTTTAATATTTCCACATTCCTCGCGCCTTTATCAATTACATTTTTTGTGGCAGCATCAAGGTCGCCACCAAATTTTGAGAATGCTTCCAGCTCGCGGTATAAAGCCTGGTCGAGTTTTAACGTACCCGCCACCTTTTTCATGGATTTGATCTGTGCATTCCCACCCACACGGCTTACAGAAATACCCACGTTAATCGCCGGGCGGATACCTGCATTGAACAAATTGCCTTCCAGGAATATCTGGCCGTCAGTAATAGAAATCACGTTGGTAGGAATATAGGCGGATACATCACCCGCCTGTGTTTCAATGATTGGCAACGCTGTTAATGAACCTCCACCTTTTACCAGGTGTTTGATCGATTCTGGGAGGTCATTCATTTTCTTAGCTACATCGTCATTGGCAATAACTTTTGCTGCCCTTTCCAATAAACGGCTATGAAGATAGAACACATCACCGGGATATGCTTCACGTCCCGGTGGCCTTCTTAACAACAAAGAAACCTCACGGTAAGCAACTGCCTGTTTAGAAAGGTCATCATAAATAATTAATGCAGGACGACCCGTATCACGGAAAAACTCACCTATCGCAGCACCCGCAAAAGGAGCATAGAATTGTAAGGGAGCAGGATCAGAAGCAGAAGCGCAAACAATCGTTGTAAATGCCATCGCTCCGTTATCATTTAATGTTTTCATTACCCCGGCAACAGTGGATGCTTTCTGGCCAATGGCAACATAAATACAATACACAGGTTTGCCGGCATCGTAAAATTCTTTTTGGTTGATGATGGTATCAACACAGATAGCTGTTTTGCCAGTCTGGCGGTCACCAATCACCAACTCACGCTGGCCGCGGCCTACCGGGATCATAGCATCAATGGCTTTGATACCTGTTTGCAAAGGTTCTTTAACAGGTTCGCGATAAATAACACCTGGTGCTTTACGCTCCAGTGGCATTTCATACAATTCACCTGTTAAAGGGCCTTTACCATCAATTGGTTCTCCTAATGTATTAATAACGCGCCCAACAACACCTTCTCCCACTTTAATGGAAGCGATCTGTCCGGTTCTTTTTACTTTGGCCCCTTCTTTAATATCACCGCTTTCGCCCATCAAAACCACACCTACATTATCTTCTTCCAGGTTAAGGGCAATGGCTTTTACGCCACTTTCAAATTCTACCAGCTCACCACTACGCACACCGTTAAGGCCATACACACGGGCAATACCATCTCCCACCTGTAATACGGTACCTACTTCTTCCAGGTCAGCCGAGGCATTGAAGTTGCTTAGCTGCTGGCGCAGTATCGCTGATATTTCATCGGGTTTAATGTCTACCATGATCTATATACTTTTAGGTTATGTTATAAATATTTATAAAAATTAGCGCATGTTTTGCAGGAACAGGTTTCTTGAAAACTGTTTTTTTATATCCTTCAGTTCACGCAGTATGCTGGCATCCACTAAATTATTATTGAACTCCAATACAAAACCACCAATCAGGCTTTCGTCAGTGGCCGTTTCCAGTTCAATGGTGCCCAGTCCCTTTTCTTTTTGTACTTTTAATTCGATTGACTTTTTCAATTCCGCACTTACTTCAACCGCCGTGGTTAATTTTACCCGATGAATATTTTTGATGGTATTATACTGCTCAACAAATGCAAATGCGATCTCAGGTAAATCGCTTTCACGCCCTTTCTTAACCAAGAGGTTACTAAAAGCGGCGGTTAACTCGCTCACTTTCCCTTTTGTAACGGCGGTAACAATCGTATTCTTTTGATCAGCCTTGATGATAGGGCTTTTCAACAGGTTAACAAAATCTTTGCTCTGCTTACAAACAGCCTCTAAATATTTCATGTCGGCATACACAGCCTCCAATTGCCCTTTCTCGGTAGAGAGGTCAATTAAACTTTTTGCATACCTGGCGGCTAAACGTGGGTTGGGCATTTATTTCAATTTGAAAATTTGAAAATTTGAAAATTTGAAAATTTAGCATCCGCCTTTTCAAATTTTCAAATTAGCTAATTCAGTTTCACTCCTTGGGCTAAATCTTTAATATATTTCTCCTGCTCTGCTTTGTTGCTGAGTTCCCTGCGCAGGATTTTTTCACTTAATTCAATTACCAATGCGCCTACCTGGTTTTTCACATCAGTTAATGCCGCATTTTTTTGCTGAGTGATGGCCACCTGTGCATCGGCCACAATACGATCATATTCGCTTTTGGCTTTGTCTGTGGCCTCGCTGATCATTTTAAGGGTCTGTTCTTTGGCTTCTTTGATCATGATACCGCGTTCTTCACGCGCCTGTGCCATCAAGGCTTCATTTTCATTTTTAAGAGCGATCATTTCACCTTTTACTTTTTCAGCGGTAGCGAGTGATTCAGCAATACCTATCTCGCGCTCATTCAAACCTTTGATAATGGCGGGCCATGCAAATTTCTTCAATATGAAGAAAACAATTAAAAACGCCATCAGCGTCCATAATAATAACCCTGGATCTGGTGTAAGTAATTTCATAAAATATATCCTCCAATATCCCGTAAGTCGGGAATTTTATGTTGATAAATTGATTTAACCGTATTAGTGTGCGACGCAACAGGCGATGCCATAAAAACAAAAAGCTCGAAACATAACACAAGTTTTTAAAGAGCAATCGTTCTGGCCACTTTGGCTTTCCGAACGAAAATAAACTGCACCCTCCGCCCTGTACTTTAGGTGCAGTATTACTATCTTTTAGCGCTGGTTTATTATAAAACCATTGCCAGGAAGCCTACGATGATTCCGAACAATGCGGCACCTTCTACAAGGGCAGCAGCCAAAATCATGTTAGCGCGGATATCGTTCATCGCTTCCGGCTGGCGTGCGATGCTTTCAACAGCACCTTTACCAATCTGTCCGATTCCCAAACCTGCACCGATAGCAGCTAAACCTGCACCGATTGCACCGCCTGCATTTGCAGTACCATCCAACAAAATTGTCATCAAACTCATGATCGTATTATTTACAGTTAAAAAAAACTTGTTTAAATATGTATCTGCTCATCGTGGTGTTCCCCTTCAAAAGCCGCCCCGATAAATACCGCCGTAAGGTTAGTAAATATGAAGGCCTGCAAAAACGCCACCAATACCTCAATGAAATAAATGAATACCGTAAAGCCAATCGCAACGGGGGTTGTACCCCATCCGGCGAATGTATTCATCTGACCGAAAATGAAAATCAACGAAATCAAACAGATAATAATAATGTGGCCCGCCACCATATTCGCAAATAAACGAATGATGAGTGCAAATGGTTTAATAAAAACACCCAGGAATTCTACGGGTATTAAAATGAATTTTACACCTAATGGCACATTCGGTGGGTTGAAAATATGTCCCCAGAAATGCCTATTGGTACTGAAAATGATTACTACAAATGAAATCAGCCCTAATACAACCGTGAAAGCGATATTGCCGGTAACATTTGCCGTACCCGGTATCAACCCAAAAATATTATTGACCAGGATAAAGAAAAATGTCGTTAACAGATAAGGCAAGTATTTTTCCCATTTATGGCTAAGGTTGGGCCTGGCCACTTCCTCACGTACAAAAATGATCAAGACCTCCAACAGGTTTTGTTTGCCTTTTGGTGCAGATATAACACCTTCACCTTTTTTATAGGCATTGGCAATAGAAATCATTAACCAGCTTAAAATGGCCAATGCGATCATCATTTGCACCACATTTCGTGTTAAAGAAAGATCATACACTTTTACACTTTCTTCTACTGTACCATCTTCTTTAACGGCTACAATTTTCTCTTCTTCAATTTTGTAGCCTTTGTAGGCAGCTTCTCCATGCTCAAAATTAGAAGACATGAAAGCAGTTAACCCTCTTTCTTTCGAATATAAGATGATGGGTAATGGCAACGAAACATGGTGAACTTTCCCTTCACTGTCGTGGTATTCTGTAAAATGGAACTCGTGATTATCGAGTATATGGCCAAAAATTACTTCTGCGGCATTAAATCCTTTTTTTTTCTTATCTGTTGCCTGCTCACCGGCTTTGTGGGCCTGATTTTGGGTAGTATCCTGTGCAAGCAAAGGGACAGAATATGTGATAGCAAAAAGGCTAAGAATCGCTACCAGTAATAATTTCAGACTTCTAAAGGCCATACCTGTTTGTAAATTTGCGGCAAAGATAGGGGTAAGGGGTTGAAAAGCCTACAGGCAAAGGGAGAAAAAAAGTGAAAGATATCATTGGCTTGACTTATGGATATTATCCTGCAATTGCTTGATTTTTTCAAGATAAATCACATCAATTTGATCTTTGTGTATATCAGCAGCTTTTTTGGCCGCAATCAGGTGGTTTATATGTAAAAAATGAACCATCACTCCATCAATATCACCCCTAGCAGACATATCCCTTTATACCGATACAGCTTTTTTATTTTCAAACTGCATCTCATGCAATTTAGCATAGAATCCGCCCAATGCCAAGAGCTGTTCGTGGGTGCCCATTTCTTTTAGTTCGCCTTTATCTAGTACAATTATTTTATTGGCTTTACGTATAGTAGAAAGCCTGTGTGCTATCACGATGGACGTGCGTCCGGAGATCATGCTATCAATGGCTTTTTCAATAAGCATTTCGCTTTCTGTATCAATGGAAGATGTGGCTTCATCCAGTATCAATATTGCGGGGTTGTATAACAGCGCCCTGATAAAAGAAAGCAGTTGCCGCTGGCCCAGGCTTAAGGTACTACCTCTTTCCATAACCTTGTAATCATAGCCGCCGGGTAATTGCATGATGAATTCATCAACACCGATCATTTTAGCGGCCACAATCACCTGTTCGCGGGATATTTCGGGATTACGCAATGTGATGTTATCCATCACAGATCCTGAAAACAAAAAAACATCCTGTAAGACTACGCCGATACTTTTACGTAACGTATCTAAGTGGTACTCCTCAATATTTACCCCATCAATCTGTATCTCGCCTTTTTTAATATGGTATAACCTGTTCAGCAGGCTAATAATGGATGTTTTGCCACTGCCGGTATGCCCAACTAATGCCACCGTTTCTCCTGCATTCACATGAAAATTAATATCCTTTAAAACATAATTGGGTTCTGTATATGCAAAGGAAACATGTTTAAAATCAATTTCACCTTTTACAGCTGTGGGATCGTATTTGCCATTTGCGGTGGATGCTACAAAATCGTCGTTATCCAATACTTGAAAAACCCGTTCTGCGGCAATCATGCCCATTTGCAATACATTAAACTTATCGGCAATCACCCGTAATGGACGGAATATCTGGTTGAGGTATAAGATAAATGCCACCAGCAATCCCGCATCCAGCGAGCGGTCGGCAATCCACCAAACCAATAAGCCGGTGCTGATGGCCAACACGACTTCCACCACCGGAAAAAATATCGAATAAGCAAATATGGCTTTGATATTGGCATTACGGTGTTCTGAATTAATTTTTTTGAATTTGTCAAACTCCCTTTCTTCCGCAGCAAAAGCCTGAACCACCTGCATACCGGTAATATGTTCCTGTACAAAAGCATTTAACGCAGCCACCGCATTTCTTACCCGGATAAAACTTTTGTTTACACTCTCTTTGAAATAATAGGTAGCCAGTATCATGATTGGAAATGGAACCAAACTAATCAGGGTTAAACGCCAATCAATCCAGAACATAGTACCTAGCGTGATTACAATAGTGAGCAGGTCGGCAATGATGGGTATCAGCCCGTCTGAAAAAATATCATTAATGCTTTCAATATCATTGATCGTTCTTGTAGTAAGCGTACCAATCGGTGTTTTATCAAACTGGCTCAGGTTCAGGCCAATGATTTTTTTATAGACAGCAATACGCAGATCTTTTACAACACTTTGTCCCATCCATGCTGTAATAAAAGTAAATGAGAATCTTACGATTGTTTCTATAAACAAAAAGATTACCTGAAAAATGCTCACTGCAATGATAAACTTGGTAGCATCAGACAGATCTGTTGTAAACAAAACGGTTTCCAGCCAATGTGGTATATGGATGAACTTACCAGTGGCTTTATCAATAGTCAATTGAATCAGGTAGGGGCGTACTGGTGCAAAAACCGCCATTACGATAGCCAGTAACAGGCTCACGTAAAAAAAGGAACGATAAGGCTTTACAAAATGGAAAACCCTTCCCAACAACGAAATATTAAATACTTTCCTTTTGTTTAATTCATTCATGGTAATGAACAAAGGTAAGAAGTCTGGGTACAGGGGAATTGCCGATTATGGAAAAATCGTGTGGGGTACGGGGCAGTGAGTTGTGAACCGGGAAGGGTAAATATTCTGTACCGGCTTTTCACTACTCACCTTTCACTACTCACCACTCACAATTCACAATTCACACCACGCGTTCACCATTCAGTCTGTCCCTTTCGTATATTCGTCATAGATATGGAGCAAGCACCGGAAATTTTTGTTGAACCAGTTTTACCAAAATATAATCTCAACCCTGAACAGGAAAAAAATGAGATCATACGTCATTATCGTGCCCTGCTTCGTAGCATTCGACCAAAGCTGAAAAAAGGGGATAAGGAATTGGTACGTCTCGCTTTTAAAATGGCAGCCGAAGCACATAAAACCATGCGTCGCAAAAGTGGTGAGCCTTATATTCTGCACCCCATTGCTGTTGCCTTGATCTGCGTGGAAGAAATTGGCCTGGGTGTAAGAAGCACCATATGCGCTTTATTACATGATACCGTGGAAGATACCGACATAACTTTAGAAGATGTAGAAAGGGAGTTCGGATCTGAAATATCGAAGATTGTTGACGGACTGACCAAGATTTCCAATGTAATAGATACCAATACAAGCCAGCAGGCCGAGAATTTTAAAAAGATTTTACTTACCCTCACAGATGATCCAAGGGTGATATTGATTAAACTCGCTGATCGCCTGCACAATATGCGCACGCTGGATCATATGAAGCGTGAGAAACAACTAAAAATCGCATCCGAAACTGTTTGGGTATATGCGCCCCTTGCCCATCGAATGGGTTTGTATAATATTAAAACAGAGCTGGAAGACCTTTCCATGAAGTATATGGAACCGGAAGCTTATAAAGATATAGCCAGAAAACTCTCCGAAACAAAAAGGGAGCGCACCCGCTACATCAATGAATTTGTTCGCCCCTTAAAAGAAAAACTGACCACCGGCGACTTTAATTTTGAAATCTACGGCCGGCCCAAAAGCATCCACTCTATCTGGAATAAAATCAAAAAGAAAGGTGTGGCATTTGAAGAAGTTTATGACTTATTTGCCATACGTGTAATACTCGATTCGGCACCTGAGAAAGAAAAAGAAGATTGCTGGAAAGTTTATTCAATGATCACAGATGAATACACGCCATCCCCGGAACGTTTACGAGATTGGTTGAGTAATCCAAAGAATAACGGTTATGAAGCTTTACATACTACCGTAATGGGGCCACAGGGAAAATGGGTAGAAGTGCAGATACGCACCAAACGCATGAATGAAATAGCTGAAAAAGGATTGGCTGCCCATTACAAATACAAAGAAGGAAGCAATGATGAGGACCGTTTTGATAAATGGTTTGGTCAGATCCGCGAAGTGCTGAGTACACAGGATATAGATGGAGTTGATTTTTTACAGGATTTTAAAACCTCTTTTCTTGCCGAGGAGATTTATGTGTACACACCAAAAGGGGAGGTAAAAATGTTGCCTACCGGCAGTACCGCCCTGGATTTTGCATTTTCCATCCACTCCGCTATCGGCACCAAATGTATAGGCGCCAAAGTACACCATAAGCTGGTGCCTATCAACCATAAACTCCGCAGCGGCGACCAGATAGAGATCATTACCAGTAATAAACAAAAGCCTTCGGAAGACTGGCTGAATATGGTAGTTACTGCCAAAGCAAAGAGTAAGATCAAAGATGCGCTGCGGGAAGAAAAAAGAAAGATTGCAGAAGATGGCAAATACATCCTGCAACGCAAACTCGAAGCCATTGGCGCTGCTTACAGCCAGTATAATATTGAGGAACTGGTTCAATTTTACAAACTGCCTTCTCCGCTTGACCTTCATTATAAAATTGCTACCAAAGCAATTGACCTACGAGAACTGAAAGATTTTCATGTATTGGGCGATAAGATAGAAATTCCCAAACCCAAGCCGGTGATTACTGAAATACCGATTGACCATACACAGCACAAAACATACAACCGTAAAGATTCTGAACTGATCATCTTTGGTGAAAGCAGCGATAAGATCATGTACACCCTTGCCAAATGCTGTAACCCAATTCCTGGGGATGATGTGTTTGGTTTTGTAAGCACGGGTAAAGGTTTGATCATTCACCGGACTGGTTGTCCGAATGCTACCCAATTATTATCCAACTATAGCCACAGGGTAGTAAAAACAAAATGGGCCAAGAATAAGGAAATTTCCTTCCTCACAGGATTGAAAATTGTGGGATTGGATGATGTAGGCGTAATCAACAAAATTACCAATGTGATCAGTGGCGACCTGCGTATTAATATCTCTGGCCTCACAATCGAATCCCGGGAAGGTTTATTTGAAGGAACCATTAAAGTATTCGTTCACGACAAAGAAGAACTGGAAGAACTGGTTAACCGCCTTAAATCGCTTAACGGAATACAAACAGTTGATCGTTTTGACACAGAAAACTAAAACTGATGGGGGGTAAACTTTCACGTTTAACATCGAAATAAAAATAAACTGCAAACTCCAAACTCCAAACCCCAAACAAACTCCTATTTTTGCCCCGATTCAAAAGACTTATATGGTTGATGTAATTTTAGGTTTACAATGGGGTGATGAGGGTAAAGGAAAAATAGTCGATTACTTCGCCCCCAATTATGATATCATTGCTCGTTTTCAAGGCGGTCCTAATGCAGGGCATACATTGTATGTTGAAGGAAAAAAAATGGTATTGCATCAGATACCATCCGGAATCTTCCACCAGAATGCGATAAATATTATCGGCAATGGCGTGGTGCTTGACCCGGTTACTTTAAAAAGAGAATGCGACGCAGTGGCGGCCTATGGTATTGATGTAAAAAAGAACCTGTTTATTTCTGAAAGAACCAATATCATCATACCTACCCACCGGGCTTTGGATAAAGCATCTGAATTAGCAAAAGGTGAAAGTAAGATTGGTTCTACATTGAAGGGCATTGGCCCGGCGTATATGGATAAGACCGGCAGAAATGCGCTGCGAGTAGGCGACCTTCTCGACAAAAGCTTTACCACACAATATATTAAACTCAGGCTAAAACACCAGAAACTGTTGGATAATTTTCATTTTATTGAAGATATTTCAGCATGGGAAGAAGAATTTTTCGAGGCCCTGGAATTTTTGAAAACGTTAAACGTGATCAATTGTGAATATTTCATCAACGATCAGATAACCAAAGGAAAAAAAGTACTGGCTGAAGGTGCTCAGGGAAGCATGCTGGATATTGATTTCGGAACTTTCCCTTTTGTAACCTCATCTAATACCATTTCTGCAGGTGTATGTACCGGATTGGGCGTATCTCCCAAACAGATCAATGAAGTAATGGGTGTTACCAAAGCCTATTGCACCCGAGTAGGTGGTGGCCCCTTCCCCAGCGAACTGAATGATGCTGTAGGAGAAGAACTGAGAAAAATTGGCAACGAATTCGGCGCTACCACTGGAAGGCCCCGCCGTTGCGGCTGGATTGACCTGGTCGCCTTAAGATATGCCTGTATGCTAAACGGAGTTACCCAGGTTATTATGACCAAAGCCGACGTTCTGGACTCTTTTGAAGAATTAAAAGTTTGCACGGCTTATAATATTAACGGTCTGGAAACTAAAGAAGTACCTTTTCAGATGTCAAGAATGAAAATTGACCCGCTTTGGCAAATTTTTAAAGGCTGGAATCAGGATACAACGGCAATAAAAGAAGCAACGGCACTTCCAGAAACCATGAACACTTATATTGACTTTATTAATAACTATATTGGTGCTCCGGTAAAGTATGTTTCCAATGGACCCGGTCGTGACCAGATAGTACATGTTTAGTATTTATTGGCATTTGTTTTGTGATTGAAAAGTTTTTTTGGTTAATAATAAATTGCGTTGAAATTTTACGCAATCAATCTTATTAGAAAATATGGCACCGAAGTCTGATAAGGATTCTAAATCCACCACGCCGAAAACGACACCGGCAAAAAATACTGATGCAAAGCCATCATCTAAAAGCAAAAAGCAATTGGATGATGATGACGATGATTTGGATGATGAGCAGGTGGATACAAAACCATCTGCAAAGAAATCTGCTCCAAAAGCATCCGGTAAGAAATCGAAATCAGACGATGATGACGATGAAGAAGCCGATGAAGTTGATGATGATTGGGAAAAACCCGAAGAGGAAGACGATTGGGATCCTGATTTCGATGAATTCGATATACCCAAGAGTAAAGGTAAAAAAGCTACCGGCACCGGTGCAAAAAAGAAAGAAGAAGAGGATGACTTTAAACTGGATGAAGACTTTAAAGAATTCGATCTTTTCAACGATAAAAGTGGTGGATTTGATGATGATGAAGATGATGATTTTTAATCATCAGTCCCTTACAAGGTGAAAAGAATAACCGCATCTTTTTCAATACAACACGTTGATGTTCTTAAACAGCAGATGTTGAACTGGGCCAACCGATTCAACATTTGTTCTTTTTTGGATAACCATCAATACAGTTCCAACTATCACGGCGTGGAATGTTTGGTGGCAGCTGGCGCAGCACAGGTTTTCAATCCCACAGAAAACATATTGGCACAACTCAGCAGTTTCTGTAAGCAACAGAACGACTGGCTGTTTGGCCATATAAATTACGACATCAAAAATAGTATCGAGCCTTTACATTCTTCTCATCCCGACCACATTGGGTTCACTGATATTTTTTTCTTTCAGCCCGAAATTATTTTGCAGTTGCAGGATACCCGGCTTACTATTTCTTCATTAACAACTGAACCAAAGATTATTTTTAAAGAAATCACCAACAGTGTATGTACCATGGATCATGGACCATCTGCAGTCACCGTTAACCCTCGTATAAGCAAGGAACAATATATCCAAACAATACAACATCTCTTAAAACACATACAAAGAGGCGATTGTTACGAGATCAACTTCTGTCAGGAATTTTATGCAACACAAGTTTCAATAAATCCTTTGCACGTATATGAGCAACTAACAGCCATTTCACCCAATCCATTCTCGTGTTTTTATAAACTGGATGAAAAATATTTATTATGTGCCAGTCCTGAAAGGTACCTGCAGAAAAAAGATAACAGGCTACTCTCACAACCCATCAAAGGAACGTTCAAAAGAAATATGGATAGTACCAAAGCTGATGAACTGTTGAAACAACAATTACAGCAAAGCCAAAAAGACAGGAGCGAGAATGTAATGGTGGTTGACCTGGTCCGTAATGACCTCAGCCGCATATGCAAAGAAGGGACCGTGCAGGTGGAGGAACTGTTTGGCGTATACAGTTTTCCGCAGGTTCACCAGATGATTTCCAGCATAACAGGCGAATTACAGGAAGGTATAGATTTCGCAGGCATATTAAAGGCAACTTTCCCCATGGGCAGTATGACGGGAGCACCCAAAAGAAAGGTTATGGAACTGATAGAACAATATGAGAAAACAAAAAGAGGTATTTATTCAGGTGCAGTGGGTTATATTAGTCCAGCTGAGGATTTTGATTTTAATGTAGTAATCAGGAGCATCCTCTATAATGCCCACACACATTACTTAAGTTACCTGGTGGGGAGTGGTATAACATTTTATAGTAATCCAGAAAAAGAGTATGAAGAATGTTTGTTAAAAGCAGAAGCAATACAAAAAGTTTTGCAGAAGCTTGCATAATACTAAGCAACTTTCAGAGAGTTCGGGGAGAATAGAAACTATTTTGCAACAACTGCACCTTCCAGTAAAGCCCTTACCGATTGCATCAGTAAATTTCCTTTTCTTGTTTCAAAAATGGCTGCCTGCTCCTTCATTAAACGCATGGAGTATTTTTTGCCTTCAGCCAAGGCCTTATCAAAACCAGGGTTCCATTTATTAAACTGGATAATATCCATTAATAAACTGCTTGAGACAATCATTGAATTATATCGGCCGCTTACTTCAACCAATGTAGTATTGGCTATTTCATCACTACTTAATTTCACTTCCTGCGGAATGGCTGAAGCTGCTTTCTGCACAACGGTTTCACCGGCCGTCATAGTTGTCCAGCCGCCGCTGCCTTCGAAAATATAATGAGTCCCTATAAATTTTTTAACGTGGTTACGGGTTTCTTCGGGTAAATAATATTGCAGATCCCAGAAATCCCTGCTACCGGCTTTCCTGATAGCTTGTCTTATCCTTCCTGCCCCACCATTATAAGCGGCAACCACTAATAACCAGTCGCCAAATTCTCCATATAGTTCTTTCATTAAACGGGCGGCCACATGGGTGCTTTTATAAAAATCCATTCTGTCATCTACAGCACCGGTGCGAAGGCCAAACCGTTTAGCTTCGTCGCCCATCAACTGCCACGGTCCCACCGCCCCGGCCCAGGAAACCAATCCTGAACTCAAATGGCTTTCTATCACACTCAGGTATTTCATTTCCTTTGGTAAGCCATACAAACCAAGTACGTTATCATATAGGTCGAAATAAGGTTTACCCCATGTTTTCATCTTTTCCAATTCCTTGCCCTGTTTACGAATATATTCCTGCACAAATGATACTGCCCTGGGGTTTAATTGTGCTGCATACGGTTTTGAGGCATCGAAACTATTGCTTCCGAAAAGGCTTTTAAACCCTCCCTTTTCATTCAAAGTAGAATCCTGTACTAACATGCTGCTATTCAAAGGTTCCGTGAAAGACATGCTTGCAAGGCTCCCTACCACAAAAGCAAATCCCACCAAGGTTATCTTGGTAAGTGAGATATGATTATTGATATTTAGTCCAAACCATTGCATGGTTGCAGAGATTCGTTGTTTAATTGATAATAAGCTATTCAAGCAGCAGTAATCCTTTACAGCTTGAGCTCTTTTGAAAAATATATTTGTTATGCAGCCCTATTTAGCAATATCCATCAGCTGCTTGGAAAGGCATAGTAAAGATACTTCATCAAAATGAGAAGTCATCACCTGGAGGCCAAAAGGCATGCCATTGGGATGTTTGAAGAGGGGTATGGAAATTCCGGGTATTCCCACGAGGTTGGCAAATACCGTATAGATATCAGCAAGAAACATTTCTACCGGATCACTATTCTTTTCACCCAGCTTAAAAGCAGGGGAAGGAACCGTGGGTGAAATGATGGCATCAAACTCTGAAAAAAGGTGTTTAGTCCTGTCACTCAAAATTCTTCTAACTTGTTGAGCTTTAGTGAAATAAGCATCGAAATACCCGGCACTTAGTACAAAAGTGCCAAGCATGATCCGCCGCTTCACTTCTTTACCAAACCCTTCACTTCGGGAAGCTTTATACAATTCGGTCAGATCAATATCAGCAAGCGGTGTACGGTACCCATATTTTACACCGTCGAAACGGGAAAGATTGCTGGAAGCCTCCGCGGTAGTAAGTATATAGTACGTAGGAACAACATATTCAAGTAGTTCAAAATCAACTGCTTCAAGCGTGTGCCCCAAGTCTGTTAATTTTTTGATAAACGACTCTATTTCTGATTTGATGGCCGGGTCCAAACCCGGATGTTCCAGCGTTTCTTTAAAATAAGCAATCTTGTATTTTTTATCCCATTCCTGCACCGCTTGTGAATAAGCGGGAACAGGTTGTTGAGATACCGTGCTGTCAAAATCATCATCCCCTGCAATTACTTCCAATACCAATGCGGCATCATCTACTGAATTGGCAAAAATGCCTATCTGGTCAAAGGAGGATGCATAGGCAATCAGTCCATACCTGGATATACGGCCATACGTTGGCTTAAGACCTACTACCCCACAGAAATCTGCGGGTTGGCGAACAGATCCTCCCGTATCGCTTCCCAAACTGATCATACATAAACCTGCCTGAACCCCCACTGCAGAGCCGCCTGAAGAACCACCGGGAACCCTTGATTGATCAGCTGCATTTTTAACATGGCCAAACGCTGATTTCTCATTACTGCTGCCCATGGCAAATTCATCGCAGTTCTGGCGGCCGATGATGATAGCACCGGCAGCCAATAGTTTATCAACTGCCGTGGCATTGTATATAGCTGTAAAATTTTTTAGGATAAGGGACCCTGCCGATAAAGAATGGCCCTTATAACTGATCACATCTTTTAAACCAATAATTACCCCGGAGAGTTTACCCATAGCATCCCCGGATGTTCTTTGCAAATCCAGAGCGGTAGCCTGTTGCAGGGCTTCGGTTTCGTAAACTTCCAGAAAAGCATTGAGTTGTGTACTGGCTCGTATAGCCCCCAAATAACAATGAACGGCCTCCACACAAGTGGTTTGGCCGTTCTGTAATGCTTTATGATAGTCTTTGATTGTGCTGTAGCGAAACAAAGGCTAAAATACTTTTAGAGAAAATTAATTACGGTTGTGTGGTGGTGGTTTTATCCTTTTCCTTTATTCCTTCTTCCAATTCCTTTTTCACATTATCCTTGGCATCGTTGAACTCACGAATACCTTTACCCAAACCTCTCATGAATTCGGGAATTTTTCTTCCCCCAAATAATACCAATACCACTACTGCAATAAGTAATATCTCTTGAAATCCTAAGTTGCCCATAAATTTTGTTTTAAGAAAGTCAAAGTTAATGCAAATCAGATGCCGCCCAATTATTTATTAATGTTTATGCTCCTGATGATCGTCAGACGTGAATTGTGCGTAATTGGTTATGAGTGGGGGAAAAGAAACCGTCCTCCCCACTCACGATTCAACCCAATAAAAAAGCGGAAGTTTAGTCTGCACTAAGCTTCCGCCTGGATTTATTTGAAAACAAGGTTTAGAAACGTTTTTCCTTGATGCGGGCACTTTTACCGCTGCGCTCACGCAGGTAGTACAATTTAGCACGACGCACTTTACCTGTTTTGTTCAATAGAATAGAATCAATATTTGGCGAAAGAATGGGGAACAAACGTTCAACACCTACTCCATCAGATATTTTACGTACAGTGAAAGATGCGGTTGCACCGGTTCCCTGTAATTTAATCACATCTCCACGGAAGCCCTGGATACGCTCTTTACCACCTTCAACAATCTTATAGTTAACGGTAATATTATCACCAGCCTTGAATTTAGGGTGGTTTTTCTTAGTTGTCAACTGATCGTGTACAAACTGAACTGCTGCGTCCATATCTTTTAATTTTTGCGGACGGCAAAGGTAAAGAAAAATTAGTAATTAGTAATTAGTAATTAGTAATTTTTTTACCTCGCCACATTAATTGCCCTTTTTTCCCTGATTACAGTCACTTTTATCTGCCCCGGATAGGTCATTTCGGTCTGTATTTTCTGGGCTATTTCGAAACTGAGTTTATCGCTATCAATATCAGTTACCTTATCTGCCTCTACAATTACCCTCAATTCCCTTCCAGCCTGGATAGCATAAGCTTTTTCCACTCCCGTGTAAGCCATAGCCAGGTTTTCGAGGTCTTTGATCCGTTGAAGGTACTGCTGCATCATTTCGCGCCTTGCGCCCGGCCTTGCGCCGCTGATGGCATCACAGGCCTGGATAATAGGTGAAATAACATATTGCATTTCCATCTCGTCGTGGTGCGCGCCAATGGCATTCACAACGGCGGGGTTCTCCCCATATTTCTCAGCTAATTTGGCTCCCAGTAAAGCGTGGGTAAGTTCTGTTTCTTCGTCAGGTACTTTACCAATATCATGCAATAAACCGGCACGTTTGGCCAGTTTAGGGTTCATACCCAGTTCAGCGGCCATGATTCCACATAAATTGGCGGTTTCCCTGCTGTGCATCAAAAGATTCTGGCCGTAAGAAGAGCGGAACCGCATCTTTCCTACAATCCTAACCAGTTCTTTATGCAGGCCATGGATACCCATTTCTATTACGGTACGCTCTCCAATTTCCATGATCTGCTCTTCCAGCTGGCGGCGTGTTTTTTCAACTACTTCCTCAATACGGGCGGGGTGTATACGGCCATCCGATACAAGGCGCTGCAAACTTAAACGGGCTATTTCCCTGCGTAATGGATCGAAAGAAGAAAGAATGATGGCTTCAGGTGTGTCATCAACAATCAGATCTACCCCTGTGGCTGCTTCGATGGCACGTATATTACGGCCTTCACGACCAATGATCTGGCCTTTTATCTCATCGGTTTCCAGATTAAATACGGTGACCGTGTTTTCAATGGTCACTTCAGCAGCAGTTCGCTGTATGGATTGAATAACAATTTTCCGGGCTTCTTTATTCGCTTTTAGCTTGGCATCTTCAATGATTTCCTGTTGTAAGGTCAGTGCCTGTGAATGGGCATCCGCTTTCAGGCTCTCTATCAGCTGTGATTTAGCTTCATCAGCACTCAACCCGGCTATTTTTTCAAGGCGGCGGATATGTTCTTCCTGGTGTTTTTCAAGTTCAGTGCGTTTCTGGGCCACTACTTCGATCTGGCGGTTCAGGTTCTCTTTGATCACCTCATTGTCCTTTACCTGCTTATCAAGCGCGGTTTCTTTCTGGTTAATGGTAAGTTCCTTCTGCTTAATTCGGTTTTCCGCTTCGCCGGTTTTACGGTTTCTTTCCAGTACATCCCTCTCGTAATCCGACTTCAATTGTACAAACCGTTCTTTGGCCTCAAGCTGTTTTTCTTTCTTGATGGTTTCTGCCCTGAGTTCTGCTTCTTTTAAGATGTTTTGAGCAGTTTGTTCGGCATCTTCAATCTGTTTTTTTGTGTTTTTAGCGAAAAAAAGTCTACCCGCAATAAGTCCCACAATTAGTGCAGTGACACCAATTATAATAAATACGACATTCTGGTCCATGGTTTTGGCAAGTTTTAAAATAGTTCACAATCATATAACGCTGATCACATCTCATTTTCCTATAATAAGTAAATGATTACAGACGAAGATAATTAATAACTGGGAAGTTTGGTGATGAAGTTGAAAGATACCGGATGCGGATGGCTCTGGATAGGGGATATGGCTTAACTGACTCGGTTATTCGTACTTTTCTTCCAGGGCTTTATCAACTATTTTTTCAAGCGAGGCGAGCTTAGCGGCAGCTTCGTCCCATTTTATCAGGTCAATGCCGGACTGGTTTTGTTCGGTGGCGAACCAAAGTAAAACCATGGACACATAATCCTGCATATCCTTTCCCGCAAAAAGGGTTTTGAATTCAGTAATCTTATCGTTGATGAGGGCGGCTGTTTTGCGCACCATTTCTTCATCGGCCACTTCTATTTTCAAGCGGTAGCTCCTGTCGGCAATAAGGATATTTACGGGTATGAGTTCAGACATAATTCATGCGGTTTTCTATGCGTCCACGCGTCTTTGCAGTTATGTATTGCTACTTAACCGCCAGGGCGCCAATACGCGGGGTTACACTACGTGTTTATTAAGGAGAGGCACTTATCAATTTCTTTCAGGTAAACATCTATGCGTTTAGAAAGCGCATTCTTCTCCTCTTCATTTAGACTGCCTGAGCCCAGTTTCAATACATCCATTTGCTGCTGGATGGCCTGCAGGGTTTGTTCTTTTTCTTCGGTTACGGATAAGGCTTTGTCAAGATCCTTTTTTAATTTCTGGTTTTCCTTTTGCAGCAAACCCTGTTGCTTAAGCAGTTGCTGAAGCTTTTCCTGAATGCTTTTTATCTGTAAATCAAGGTCAACCATCTATCTAAGATAACAGCAAAGCGGAATAACCGTGCATTTTTACTGCACTTCTTATTCACGGTTGCGGGGTGATTATTTTCTGATCTCTGCCGCCAGTTCGGTTTCAAACCCCTGTATCAGCTTTGATACCATGGCATCCACTTCTTTATCGGTTAGTGTTTTTTCATCGTCGGAAAAAGTGAAACTGATGGCCATAGATTTTTTATCCGCGCCTAGTTTATTACTTTCAAACACATCAAACAAACGCATATTACTGAGTTTACTCAGTTTCACTTTCTTCACGGAATTTTCTATCGCCTCATAAGTGGTGGTGCTGTTTACCACCATGGCCAGATCACGTTGTATGACTGGAAATTTATTTACTTCCTTATAAGTGACCTTATTTTTGGTAACTGCTTTCAATAGTTTAGCAAACTGGATATCGAGTACAAATACCGGTTGTTTGATATCAAAACGCTGCAGTTTTTGCTGACTAACTTCCAATAAATTCCCCAGTAAAAGCTTGGCATGGAAGATATCCAATACCAATCCGGCCTGTTCCGATTTGGAGAAAACAATTCCATCTAATCCACACAAAGCCAGCACGGCCGTAGCGAGGCCTTTGATCCGGTAAAAATCCTGTTGCCTGCTTTTTATCTGCCAGGCATCTTCTTGGTTGGCCCCGGTAGTGTATAAACATAAATGTTCTTCTTCAGCATATTTACCTACTTCTTCTGAGAAATAGGTTTTGCCATATTCAAACAACTGCAGGTCCTGGTTTCTCCGGTTGATATTGTAAGAAATCGCTTCCAGGCCGGTTTCCAACATAGAGGGCCGAAGTACATCCAGGTCCACACTCAGGTTATTAATCATTTTAACTGCTGAGGCCAGCACGTTCTCATCAAAATATTTACTGTTGGTGATGGAATTGGTAAATATTTCAATAAAACCCTGTCCTACTAAATAATCCGCAATCTTATCTTTCAAAGATTCCTTCATACCCAATTGCTCAACAGCGGGACTAATGGTAATGGTTGATGGGATCTCGATATTATCTAACCCGTCTATGCGTAAAATTTCTTCTACGATATCAGCCGGTATAGTAATATCGGGTTTACTGTACGGTACGGCAATACGCAGTTCATCTAGTCCTTCGCGTACAATTTCAAAACCGAGGCTGGTTAATATTCTTTTGATTTTATCTGCATGATAATTTTTGCCACTCAGCTTTTTGAGGTAGTGATTTTTTAATGTGATCTCTGTTTTGGGTTTTGGATCTGTATATACATCTACTATATCACTGCTAATCTCACCACCGGCAATCTCTTTTATCAGGATAGCTGCTCTTTTCAGCACATTTACCGTATTGGAAATATCCACGCCTTTTTCAAACCGGGTGGCGGCATCAGTGCGCAGATCATGACGAACAGAGGTTTTGCGAATACTAACCGGGTTAAACCAGGCACTTTCTAAAAATATATTGGTAGTATCAGGTTTAACACTGCTATGCAAACCACCAAATACCCCGGCGATACACATACCTTCTTTTGCATTGCAGATCATCAGGTCTTCTGCACTTAGATTTCTTTCTCTTTCATCGAGTGTGGTGAATTTGGTTCCTTCACTAAGATTTTTCACAATAATTTCGGCACCTGTTATGGCATCTGCATCAAACGCATGTAAAGGCTGGCCGGTTTCGTGCAATATAAAATTAGTTATATCTACAATATTATTGATAGAACGCAGGCCAATAGCCGTGAGGCGGTCTTTTAACCATTGCGGGGATTCTTTAACTGTAACCCCGGTAATACTTACGCCGGCATAGCGTGGGCAAGCTTCTTCGTTTTCGATAGTTACTTTGATGGTGTGCCCTGTATTATCCGGTTTAAACCCGCTGGAGAACGGGCTTTTGGGTTTCGCTTCTTTTTGGTGATGGGTGAGGTAAGCGCAAACATCACGTGCAACTCCAAAATGGCTCATCGCATCCATGCGGTTAGGGGTAAGCCCTATCTCATAGATCCAGTCTGAATTAGGCTTAAAATAATCTGCTGCTGGCGAACCCACTACCGAATCTACCGGTAATACAATAATGCCATCGTGGTTGGTGCCTATGCCTATTTCATCTTCTGAACAAATCATCCCGTGGCTTTCTATGGAACGAATTTTTGCCACACGCATGGTCAAAGGCTCTCCCACCATTGGCCAGATCGTTGTTCCCGCTGTTGCCACCACCACTTTTTGTCCGGCCGCAACATTCGAAGCACCGCAAACAATTTGCAAAGCCTCGCTGCCACCCACATTTACTTTGGTTAATTTTAATTTATCGGCATTGGGGTGTTGGATACATTCCAGCACTTCACCTATAACCAGTCCGGCCAACCCTCCTTTAATACTTTCGTATTTTTTCAGGCTTTCTACTTCCAAACCAATAGAAGTGAGTATTCTGGATAGTTTTTCGGGCTCAATTATTTCAGGGAGGTAATCACTTAACCAATTGTAACTGATCGTCATAGTTGCTTGCGCTTTACGGGGATCAAAAATAGGTGATAAAGTTGTGAATCTTGAGTGGTGAACAGAAAGCCCTTTTCGCCCACTACCTGCTCCTCACCACTTGCGGTTTTTATCATCATGAGGGATTTACCCCTGCCTTTAATTACGGCATTTACCTATTACTTACCCGGTTTTTCTAAAAAATCTTTCTGCACAGTGTAATGTTAATTAGGATTATAACAGGGCGGAAAACTTTTGTATTTGGTGGATAAGGGTAGTAAATTGTGTGAATAGGACTAGAAATAGTGTGAATAGTAGTTGGATAAGCTGTGGATGAATATTGAGAGAAATAATTTTCTCATGCCACATTCTAACACATATATTCGCTCCCCCTTACTTGACTGGTGACAATTTCGTAACACGAAGTTTTAGCAACAAATAAGTAAAATGTTTACTAACCCAAACAACTGCCTGAACCAAACATGGATCTTACCAGCCTGAATAAAGACCGAAAAAGAAGGAAGCCCTCTATTGATATGAGCACTATGGTATACGGCAAAGTACCGCCTCAGGCCAAAGAGCTCGAAGAAGCCGTATTAGGTGCCATCATGCTGGAAAAAAGTGCTTTTGATACGGTTACTGAAATTGTAAAGCCCGAGTGTTTTTATGTAGAGGCCAACCAGCTTATATTCAAGGCCATGCAGGGTTTGCAGCAAAAAAGTATGCCCATTGATATTCTTACCGTGGTGGAAGAATTAAAAATGCGCGAACAATTAGATACCGTAGGCGGCCCTTATTATGTTACGAAGCTTACCAACTCAGTAGTTTCGACCGCCAATATTGATGCGCATGCAAGAATTGTATTGCAGAAATTTATTCAACGAGAGCTAATCCGCATCAGCGGTGAAATAATTGGGGATGCATATGAAGATAGTACCGATGTGTTTGATTTGCTGGATGTTAGCGAAACCAAGATGTTCAACATCACCAACAATTACCTGAAAAAGAATTTCGAAGATATAGGTAATGTATTAGCAAAAACCATTAACCGGATTGATGAATTACGGACCAAGACAGATGATATATCCGGCGTACCTAGTGGTTTCCCAACTATGGACCGCGTTACGTATGGCTGGCAGCCTACCGATCTTATTATTTTAGCGGCGAGGCCTTCGGTGGGTAAAACAGCATTTGCATTGAACCTTGCACGCAATGCGGCCCTTCATCCAACCAAACCGATACCTGTTGGATTTTTCTCTTTGGAGATGGGTGCGTCGCAGTTGGTTCAGCGTATTTTAAGTGCCGAGAGTGAAATCAAAATGGAAAAGATCAGCCGTGGTAAATTAGAGAACCACGAATACGAGCAATTACTGAGTAAGGGTATTAAAAAATTAGAGGTGGCCCCTATTTTTATAGATGATACTGCTGCCCTTAACATTTTTGAATTCCGCGCTAAGGCAAGGCGGCTGGTGAATAAACACAATGTAGGTTTGATTATAATTGACTACCTCCAGTTAATGAGCGGTACCAACGACAGGGGAAGCAACCGTGAACAGGAGATCAGCAATATCTCCCGTAACCTGAAAGCACTGGCCAAAGAATTGAATGTGCCCATTATCGCCCTGAGCCAGTTAAGCCGTGCCGTGGAAACCAGAAAAGAAAGCAAGATGCCGCAGTTGAGTGACCTTCGTGAATCGGGAGCTATAGAGCAGGATGCCGATATGGTGATGTTCATTTACCGCCCGGAATATTATGAAGTGATGAATAATGAGCATGGCGAAAGTACGCATGGAGAGACCCATATACGTATTGCCAAACACCGGAACGGTTCATTGGAAACCATTAAGCTGCGTGCTAAATTAGATATACAGAAATTTGAAGAGTGGGATGGTGATAGCGGCATTTCCGGATTAGGTAGTAACTGGAAACCCGTTGGCCAGCCGAGCCCACCCACAGCAGGGGGGGCAGCTGATGGTGGTAAATTGTTTATGCAAAAAGGCAGTAAAATGAATGACGGCGATTTTGATGCAGGGTTTGAGACTGATGCGCCGTTTTAGTTTGTAAGTAGTAAGTGATAAGTTGTGTTACAAGTAATTTTTACTTGACAGGTGTATCACTAATTACATTTGCACTTATAACGTATTACTTACAACTGACTACTTATCATGTCTCTTCCCTTTTTTTACGAAACCGGAGTACCAACCGCTTCTTCCCACTTTACCCTTAGTGAAGAAACCAGCAAACATTGCATCCAGGTCTTACGGATGAAAACGGGGGAAAATTTACAACTAACCAACGGCAAAGGATTATTATATACCGCCAGTATTGTAAGCGAAGACAAGAAGAAAACCGTTGTGCTGATAAACGAATTACAAAATATTCCACAGCCTGTAAAAAAAATAAGTGTCTGCATTTCTCTCTTAAAAAACACTATCCGCTATGAATGGTTTTTAGAAAAAGCGACCGAGATAGGTGCTACGGAAATTCAACCCCTGATCTGTAGCCGAACAGAACATACCCGTTTCAGGCATGAGCGCATGAATGGTATTTTAATTGCTGCCATGCTGCAAAGTCAGCAAGTATGGTTATCTATTTTACATGAGCCGGTGATATTTAAAAATTATATTCCAAACGCTATGTTTCAGCAAAAATTGATAGCACATTGTGAGGGAGAAAAAAAACAACTCATCAAGGATCTGCCCATATTCAACGAAACACAGATACTGATTGGCCCCGAAGGTGATTTTACACCGGAAGAAATTCAATTGGCGATAAACAACCAATACTTGCCCATATCACTAGGAGAAACCCGGTTACGTACCGAAACGGCGGGTGTAGTGGCGACTGCTTTATTGGCTAACCGATAATCTTGTTTGTTTCTCGTAAAGGAACTACAGCGCAAAGTTTTCTTTTCTTTGCTCCTTTGCGTTAAATAATTATTTTCATATTTATTACATTCGTTTCTACAAACACCTGAATAATTTTCTATATGCAAATAATAGAAGTAACCAATGCCGATACCGTAAAGGATTTTTTGAAGGTGAATGCTTTACTCAATCAACATAATCCGGCGTATATCCGTCCGATTGATAATGAGGTGAAGGATGTATTTGAGCCATCTAAAAATAAAAATTATAAATACGGCGAAGCCAAACGCTGGATAGCTAAAAACGATTCGGGTACATTGATTGGCCGTATTGCCGCATTTACCAATTCGAAATATATAAATAAAGGCACCGACTTTAAGACAGGCGGTATCAGCTTTTTCGATTGCATTAACGATCAGGCATTGGCCAATGTTTTATTTGATACCGCTAAAGCCTGGCTGCAAAACAAAGGTATGGAAGCTATGGACGGCCCGATCAACTTTGGCGATCGAGATAAATGGTGGGGATTGATGGTTGAAGGTTTTGATAAAGAACCCATGTATGGTATGTCGTTCAACCCTGCGTATTACGAAGCTTTATTTACTGCCTATGGTTTTCAAAATTATTATAACCAATACTATTATTCGATGAACGTGGATGACCCTTTACCACCACGTTTTCCAGAGCGGCATGCCAAATTCAAAACCAAGCCAGGCTATGAAGCCAGGCATGTTAAACTTAATAGCCTGGAAAAGTATGCGGGCGATTTTGCTACTGTCTACAATGCCGCCTGGGCACAGCATGGTGAGTCCAAAGAGATTACAAAACAACAGGTGTTCAAATTATTTAAAACCATGAAACCCATAATGGACGAACGCCTGGTATGGTTCGCTTATTATAAAGAGGAACCTATTGCCATGTTCATCAATATTCCCGACCTGAACCAATATTTTAAGCATTTTAATGGTAAACTGGGTTGGCTGGAAAAAATTAGGCTTTGGTTGATGGTAAAAACTGGTTATAACAAACAGTTGGTTGGCCTTGCATTTGGCGTGGTGCCCAAATACCAGGCTCTAGGCATAGATAGTTTTATGATTTATGAATGTGGTTTACTGGTACAGAACAAAGGCTGGTACACACAATACGAAATGGGTTGGGCAGGTGACTGGAACCCAAAAATGATCAATATCTATAAAAGCCTGGGCGGTTTGCAAAGCAGGCGCATGATTACTTTCCGTTACCTGTTCGACAGAAACCAAGCATTTGTAAGGCACCCAGAAATGGAGTATAAATAGCGGTGAGTTTCTCCTTAACTTATACTTATTCACCTACTATTAAAAGCCCGTGCGCGGAAACTATAAGCTCACAGCTTCTTCTTATCTTGCAGTCATAGATTATGGACAATAAATTCATCGTTTCAGCCAGGAAGTACCGTCCCCAAAACTTTAATACAGTGGTTGGTCAGTCACATATTACCACCACTTTAAAAAATGCAATTAAGAATAACCAATTAGCGCATGCATTTTTGTTTTGCGGGCCGAGAGGTGTGGGTAAAACTACCTGTGCCAGAATATTGGCCAAGACCATTAACTGCACTAATCCAACTGCTGAAGGCGAAGCCTGTAATACCTGTAATAGTTGTGTGTCGTTCGATGCAGGCACCTCCTTAAATATTCATGAACTGGATGCGGCGAGCAATAATTCGGTGGATGATATCCGCTCGTTAGTAGAGCAGGTTCGTTTTGCACCACAGGCAGGGAAATACAAAGTGTATATTGTAGATGAGGTACACATGCTTAGTGCCAGTGCCTTTAATGCATTTTTAAAAACATTGGAAGAGCCTCCCTCCTACGCTATTTTTATTTTAGCGACCACCGAGAAACATAAAATCTTACCAACCATATTAAGCCGTTGCCAGATATTCGATTTTAAACGTATCACCAATAATGATACGGTAACCCATCTGCAGGAGATCGTTGACAAAGAAGAGATCAAAGCCGAGAAAGCTGCTTTGCAGGTGATTGCCCAAAAAAGTGAAGGTTGCATGCGCGATTCGCTGAGTATCCTGGATAAGATTGTAAGTTTTACGAACGGCACAGTAACTTACCGAAACACATTAGAGCATTTAAATATCCTGGATGAAGATTATTATTTTCAAATGTTGGAATCCCTTCAACAGCAGGACCTGGCAGCTACCATGTTATTATTTGATGAGATTAACCGCAAAGGTTTTGAAGGTGACCTTGTATTAAATGGCCTTGCCGAGTTCATACGCGACCTGTTGGTTTCTAAAGATCCGAAATCGGCTGCATTATTGGAAGTAGTTGAAGGTATGCAGGAGAAATACATTGCTGCCGCAGCCAAAACAGGCATATCCTATTTGGTAAGTGCATTGAATATTTTGAACGAAGCCGAGATCAATTATAAAATGGCGCGCAATAAACGGTTACATGTTGAATTAACCCTGATCAAACTTAATTTTCTGCAACAGGCCATTGATCTCTCAACTGAAAATGGCAGTGTTGTTAAAAAAAAACGGCTTGATGGACCAATAGCTTTCAGAACAAAGCCGGTACCGTCTTTGCAGCTGCAACAAACCGCCCCTGAGGCTAAATTATATATCGAACAGAAGCCTGTTAGCCAAACAACGGTTACAGCAAAGCCTGTACAGACCGCTGCGCAACCGCCTCAACCCACAATAGCCAGACCGCTGCCCAAACCGGCAGCAACCAATGGCAGTGGCCTCAAGAAGAACCTGTTGGATACATTGAGGGAAAAATATGGAGATCAGTATGCTATCGAAGAAGTAAAAGAAGCAGAAACCATAACCATGGAAAGACTTCGCCAATGTTGGGATTCATATACCGTGATATTGGAAAAACAATTAAAACATTCTTCTGCCGGAACATTTAAATCGGCCCGGCTGGCTATTGAAAATGATATCCGTTTTACCGTAACCGTTTCTGCATTGACTTCACAGAAATTTGTAGAGCAGGAGCGGATGATGCTGATGGACCATTTACACAAAGAATTTAATAACCGCGCCATCGTTTTTGAAGTGTTGGTGGAAGCGGGTGAAAAAGAAGATATCCCCGCACACCTTCGCCTGAACAGTAAACAGAAATTTGAACATATTGCTGCGCAATATCCACTGGTAAAAGAATTGAGAGACAGGTTGAAACTGGAGATAGATTATTAGGTTCTTTTAAACACATTGGCATATAGAAGTATATTCCTTTTTCCTTATCTTATGTAACTATGTGTTTCAAAAAAAGTGCCTGTCACTAACCTGCAGTACATTGATTTAATGCATACATTGGAAATAAAAGCAACATGCCCTTATCAACACTAAAATATATGAATGGCGAAGCAACCGTTGTGCGGAAACCCGATACCTGTATCCACAGCCGTATTTGCTGGACAGAATTAAAGGATGTATTCGACCCTGCCAAACGTCCATGAGTAAATATGGCAGGTGGCAGTACAGAAAGGATTATTGAGCAGGTGCGCAAATACCCCAGTGGCGCATAAAGTTATTTTATGAATGAAGAAAATAAAGTTACCGATACAAACCCATCTGCCGTAAAGGGAGAATCCGCACAAATAACCAATATATTGATCAAACCCAATGGACCGATCCTGGTTACCACCGATTGTGTGATTACCCATAGTAATGGCGAACAGGAAATAAAAAAAGGTAGTATTGCATTGTGCCGTTGCGGTGCATCTGCCAACAGACCTTATTGTGATGGCAGTCACCGAAAAATTGATTTCAAGGGTTAATTAATTTATTATATGAGCCAGAAAAAATGTATCCTGATTACTGTTTCCCTGTTTCTTTCCGCTTCTTTATTTGCGCAGGTACTGATAAAAGATATTTCATTTCAGGAAGCTTTGCAACAGGCTAAAGCAGCTGATAAAATCGTTTTATTATTGATTGAATCGGCCGAGTGTAACCAATGCAATGAAGTGGCAATGCAAGGGTTTTCTAACCAGATATTAGGACGATCGGTCAATACAAGTTGCACAACTGTAAAAGTCAGCCCGGGTTCAAAAAATTTTGGCACTGTCGATTCCCTCTTTAGTATCGGAAGTTCCTTTGGCTTATTATTTATCAATGCCGATGGTGACCTCTTACACAGGTATTCGGCCAGCAGCTCTTATTATATTACTTATATGGAGCAGCTAGACAAAGCTTTGAAGAGGAAGGAACGTCCCGATACTGAATTCAAACAATTACAAAATGAGTATACTAACGGGAAACGCGATTTTGAGTTATTATATAAATTGGTAGCCAAAAAAAATGAATGGGACTTCGAACATGATCAACTGACAGAAGAAATGGTTACCGTTGCCCCAAAAGATTCAGCCACTTCACTTACATTTTTGCAGTTTATTGCCGTACAGGCACCTTTGATTGATTCTAAAGCTTTTCAATATATGCGGAAAGACAACAGCAATTTTAATGATGCCTGGTTCCTGTTGAATTTGCAAAAAAGAATATCTGCAAATAATAGGATTATTTTCAAATCGAAAAGCAAGGCCATTAAAGAGAAAAATAGTTCGTACGCAGAAAAGGTTGCGAATTTTTCGGCCGGCACACAGACAGACAGAACCCAGTCCCGCAAAAGTCATGATAGAAATATGATAGATTTTTACAAAGGGATTAAGGATACCAGCAGTTTCCTGCTCGCATCTGTTAAATATTATGACCAATACCTGATGACTATCAGTGTAGATTCTGTTCAGCGGGTAGATTCTATGCGCAGAAGAGACATGTTTGCTTATGCCGTGCCTGATAGAGTGACGCAAGCGAGCGGTAGCGCGGTTTTGATGCGTTCAGGTCCTTATGCACCTATCACGCAAAATTTCACCAATGAATTGAATGATGGTGCCTGGACGATATATATTTACACCCATGATCTTTTTTACATGGCCAAAGCCTTAAGCTGGGCAAAACGCGCCACTGAATTTTATGAAAATCCCGCTGCTATGGATACTTATGCCAGGTTATTATACAGAAAAGGCAATAGAGAAGAAGCTGTAAACTGGGAAGAAAAAGCAATCCAGATTACCAAAACAAGAAGAATGCCCGCAAGTGAATTTGAGGAAGTAATAAGTAAAATGAAATCCGGCATCAACACCATTGACAAATACTGATCAACATCCTTAAAATTTTTTAGTGTTGGCGTATCCATTTTTCAACAACCATTGCAAAACTTTATCACTTTGGTCTCCCTGTATAATGGCTTCTCCATCTTTCACACTGCCGCCGGTACCACAAAAATTTTTTAATTTTTTACCGAGTTCTTCCAGATCTTCCGTATTACCAATAAAGCCTGTTACCAGGGTTACTGCTTTCCCGGCCCTTTGTTTCGTGTCTAAACGGATGCGGAGTTTTTGCTGGGCAGGAGCAAGCGTATCCTGCACTGGTTGATCATCTGCTTCAAAACGAAACGAAGGATCGGTACTGAATACAAATCCCCTTGTATCGGGTTTATTTTTTTTATTCATGCTATCCTGATTTATAAATCCATTTTATCCTATCTATCTCTGCGAAACCCTCTGCTTCTCCGCATCTGCGATGAATAAAGGCTATTATTACCGCAGAGAAAAAAGTTGCTTATAACAAAACAGCTTTTAAACTCAGGTCAACACTTTGTGCCTGGTGAATCAATCCGCCCACACTTACATAATCAACACCTGTTGCGGCATAAGCTGTTATTGTATCCAGTTTAATACCACCACTAGCTTCTGTTTCGAAACAGCCATTGATCATTTGTAGTGCCTCAACAATCAACCCAGGTGTGAAATTATCCAGCATGATCCGAAATACTTTTCCTTTTCCAACAGCGCATACTGTTTGCACATCTGCCAGGCTTCTGGTTTCTACTTCAATTTTAAGCGGGTTTGTCCTTTTTTGTGAGTATGAAAACGCGGCATTTATAGCCGGTTCTAATCCACCTGCATAATCAATATGGTTATCCTTCAGCATGATCATATCATACAAACCAAAACGGTGATTAGTGCCACCGCCAATTCTTACCGCTTCTTTTTCGAGCAGCCTGAAATTGGGCGTGGTTTTACGGGTATCCAGCAGTCGAGTGTGACAACCTCTCAATTTTTCCGCGTATTGATGGGTAAGTGTAGCAATACCACTCATTCGCTGCATGCAATTCAATACCAATCTTTCGCAGGTTAAAATCGTATGGATGGAAGCTTCCACTTCAAACGCTTTTTCTCCGCTAACCATATTATCGCCATCTTTTTTAAAAGATGTAAAAACGATGCAAGGCTCCTGATAAGTAAAGATTTTTTCTGCTACTGCCATTCCCGCCAGTATCCCATCCTGCTTTATTTTTAATACCGCTTTCCCTTTTTTATCAGGCGGAATACAGCTCAGGGTAGAATGATCGCCATCGCCAACATCTTCGCATAAAGCTTCAATTATCAGGTGATGTAATTGTTCATCGAAAGATTTCATACTGCAAAACTATGGTTTGCAGCAAAAGGCCCCGCAATTGCAGGGCCTTTTCAACGAATTTATTTGCGAAGGATTTAATTGATCCTGACCGATACAATCTGGTGCTTACCCTCTTTTGCTTTTAACAAGATAGTAACACCAAAACCTTTCCCATTGTTAAGCAACTTACCTGTCATATACATGGTATTACCAATCGCCCTGTCGGAAGCTTTTTCGAACCCTTTGATGCCATTTTCTTCAAAAAAGGCTTTTAGCGTAAGACTGGCCTGATTACGGCCCAGATTTTTAACTTCTGGCTTATCCATCAGTTTCAAATCAACAAAATCATCAAAATATTTCGACACTTCGCCTGCATTAGCGGTTTTGAAAGCCTGGACAATGGCATCTGCATCACCCTGGTAAGTGAATGACAAAAACACAAAAGCCAGTCCGGTTAATAAAAAGATCTTTTTCATGATTACACTATTTTCTTAACTAAGGGTTGCCAAAAACATGCCAACTTCCAATAGTGGGGATTTTTGGTTAAAGTTAACACGTATTCATCTATTCTAAATTCAGTAATTTTATACTATGAGCAAGAAAGTAATATTAGTAATCATGGATGGCTGGGGACTCGGCAAAGTAAAATCTGCCGATGCCATACAAAATGCACATGTTCCCTTTGTGAGTTCATTATATAGCAAATATCCAAATACTACATTGGTAACCTGTGGCGAAGATGTGGGATTACCAAATGGGCAAATGGGCAACAGCGAAGTGGGCCATTTAAACCTCGGCGCAGGCCGTATTGTTTACCAGGAATTGGAGCGGATTAATGTTGCCATCCGAAATGGCGAATTCGCTAAAAATGAACATCTGCTGGCATCTGTACGGTTAGCTAAAACAAACCGGAAGCCGTTGCACCTGATCGGACTGGTAAGTAATGGCGGTGTGCATTCACATATCAACCATATAAAAGCAATTTGCGACCTATGTAAAACCGAAGGGCTTACAGATGTTTACATTCATGCATTTACGGATGGACGTGATACAGATCCGAAAAGTGGGTTAGGTTTTATTACTGACTTGCAGAAACACCTGAATAGTTCTGTTGGAAAGATTGCTTCCATCAGCGGCCGTTATTATGCGATGGATAGGGATAAGCGTTGGGAAAGGGTAAAACTTACTTATGATTGTTTAGTAAAAGGCGAAGGCCAAAAAGCTACGGATGCGATTGCCGCAATTGAACAGTCATATGCAGCGGGCATTACCGATGAATTTATTAAACCCACAATTGTTGTAAATGAGGCACAACAACCACTGGCTGTAATAAAAGATGGAGATGTGGCCATCTGCTTCAACTTCAGAACAGACCGTTGCCGTGAAATAACCGATGTGTTAACGCAAAACGATCATGCCGATTTTGATATGCATAAACTGACACTTGATTTTACAACCATGACGATGTATGATCATAAGTTTCAAAACATCCATGTGGTGTTTGAGAATGATAACCTGGTAAATACATTAGGCGAAGTATTGGCAGCCACTGGTAAAAAGCAGATACGTATTGCCGAAACAGAAAAATATCCGCACGTTACTTTCTTTTTCAGCGGCGGACGCGAAGAACCTTTTGAAGGCGAGAGCCGCATTATGGTTCCCTCACCCAAAGTGGCTACTTACGACCTTCAACCCGAAATGAGTGCAGTAGGCATTACCGATAAACTGATACCCGAAATTGAAAATGAGACTGCCGATTTTATATGTTTGAATTATGCCAATACAGATATGGTTGGTCATACCGGTGTATTTAGCGCTGCCATTACAGCTGCACAAACCGTGGATGCCTGTGTAGAAAGAGTAGTAACGGCGTCGTTAGCACATGGCTATACTGTTTTCTTAACAGCAGATCATGGCAATGCGGATTATATGATTAATGAAGATGGTACGCCCAATACAGCACATACCATGAACCCCGTTCCTTTTTTTATTATTGATAAAGATTGGAAAGGCACTGTTAAAACAGGTAAACTTGGCGATCTCGCCCCTACCATTTTAACCGTAATGGGCCTTGTGATTCCCAAGGAAATGACGGGGAATATTTTAATCTGATCAACAAACTGTAGTAAATGAAAGTTTTCAAAAAGATATTGATTGGGCTATTGGTGGTTTTTATTGTTGCGCAGGCCTTCAGACCCGCTAAAAACCTGACAAACGATACCACAAAAGATATTTCGAAAAGTTATGCGGTGCCGGACAGTGTAAAAACCATTCTTGCAAAAGCCTGTAACGATTGCCACAGCAATAACACAAGGTACCCCTGGTATGCCGAAATACAACCCGTAGCCTGGTGGTTAGGCGATCATATTAAAGAAGGCCAGAGCAAGATTAACTTTAACGAATTCAGCGGTTATCGCATCGCCAAACAATACAAAAGACTGGAAGACTGTATGGATGAGGTAAAAGAAGGTGGGATGCCTTTACCTGCATATACCTGGATTCATAAAGACGCAGTTTTAACAGCTGCAGAAAAACACGCACTGCTCAATTGGTTTGAAAACATAAGGGATAGCATTAAAGCCAGGTATCCACCGGATAGTTTACTCATAAAAAAGAAAGCCTGAGGCTAGAATTTTTTAGCCTGGCATAATACAAAAGGATTGTTTTATTATAGCCAGATTCCTGGCTTATAACGCCCAAGTGTCACTTTACCTTTACTTTGCAGCATGGAAATCAAGTCAGCCAAATATGTTATTTCATCCCCCTTGGTAACACAATGTCCAAAGCCCGACAAACCTGAATATGCTTTTATTGGCCGGAGCAATGTGGGCAAGTCTTCGCTGATCAATATGGTTACCAAGCAAAAAAATCTGGCCAAAACATCTTCCACACCAGGTAAGACACAATTGATCAATCATTTTGAAATAGAAAGCTCATCTGGTGAACGGGGACCAAAAACAAAATGGTTCCTGGTAGATTTACCCGGTTATGGTTACGCCAAACGTTCGCAAAGTGACCGGAGAAGATGGGAACAAATGATTGATGGCTATTTGCGCAAGAGAGAAAACCTTGTACAGGTATTTGTATTAATAGACAGCCGACATACCCCGCAGAAAAATGATCTTGAATTTGTAAATCAGTTAGATAAATGGGAAGTGTCTTTTTCCCTGGTATTTACCAAGGCCGATAAAGAAAAACCCGCCGTAGTAGCCCGCCATGTAAAAGCATTTATGGACACGCTGAATGAAACCTGGCAGTTCTTACCCCGGCATTTTGTAACTAGTGCCGAGAAAAACCAGGGACGGGATGAACTCTTACAATTCATCCAGGATTGCAATAAAGAAATATCGGATAATAAAACGGGCAAATAACCTCGACAAATCCAGTATTTAATTCACCGCCTTATCAGCACAGCAACTGCTGGCAAAAGCTTCAGGCTTGGCTTTGAAAGCAAATCCCATCCCAAGTATGTAACCCATTGCCTCACGCAGTGCATCATTACTTTTGAATTGCGGGTTGGTATTAATATCGGCATGCACTTCCATCTCAATATGGTACTCAATAAAAAGGTTGCAAAGCTCATAAGCAATTTCAATGCTTTTGGCCACTTCAACCAACATCCGTTCCTTAATATGGAACTTCTGTTTGGTCTTTTCATTGTGGATGTACATGAAGCCACCATTGTGTTCGCGAAGAAATACGATAACGGTTGCAAACTCAGTGTCTTCACCTTTTACCTGACTGTCGGTACCGATGCAGACCTTTAGTTTGATACCATTGGCAGTTTCTTTTTTAATCGCTTCTTCTACAGCATCTTTGATGGGCAGTTGAATGGTTTCGCCATTAAATTTTCTCCAGCGCATACGTATATTGTTTATCTAATATAAGCATCAATTGCCAGTCAACTAACATTTGTAAATGATTTTATTATTAACAGGCGTGGAAAACGCCGGCCCGTTTGGGGTTGGGTGTTATTGGAATCTTTAACAACTCCAAGCCTCCCGTTGTATCTTCGGGCTATGAAAGTGAGTGGTTTTACGTTCATTAAGAATGCAGTGCAATTTGATTACCCGGTGGCAGAAGCTATCCGCTCCATTCTTCCTTTATGTGATGAAATTATTGTGGCAGTGGGTGATTCAACAGATCATACCCGGGAGCTGATCAGCGGTATCGGTTCAGAAAAAATACGCATTATTGATACAGTTTGGGATACCAGCCTTCGCAAAGGTGGTGCCGTACTGGCCGATGAAACCAATAAAGCTTTTCGCGCCATTACCGGTAACCCAGACTGGTGTATCTATATACAGGGCGATGAAGTATTGCATGAACAATACCATGATACGGCAAAGAAATCCATGTTACAATGGAAAGACGATCCGCAGGTAGACGGACTCTTGTTCAAATACAAACATTTTTATGGATCATTTGATTATGTGGCATCTTCTTCCCGCTGGTACCGGAATGAGATTCGGATCATCCGGCACAACGTGGACATCTACTCATACCGCGACGCCCAGGGGTTTAGAAAAGGCGATGATAAAAAACTTTCTGTAAAAGCCATGGACGCTTACATGTATCATTATGGTTGGGTAAGGCCCCCTAAGACGATGATGGAAAAGACGAGGAATTTTGGCAACTACTGGAATGGCGAACCAGTAACAGAAGCATTTGCCAAAAAATTTTCCGGTGATTTTGATTATACGGAGATAGACGCACTCGAAAAATTCACCAATTCACACCCGGAAGTAATGCAGGAGCGAATTAAAAAAATGAACTGGAAATTTGATTACGATCTTTCATATAATAAATTGACAATAAAAGATCATTTCAAAAACATTATGGAAAGATATACCGGTATAAGGCCATTTGATTATAAAAATTATATTCTGCTCGATTAATTTTTTAAAAAACCGCTCCCTCTAATAAAAGAATATAATATTATGACAAGCCCTTGTATCCTCTGCAGTAATACAACCAATAATCAGCTGTATAAAGTTAAAGAATTACAATTGGGACTTACTGACTATTTCCAATATCAGTTGTGCGGTGCATGCGGCACCATGCAGTTGCAGGATATACCTGATAACCTTGCCAAATATTATCCGAATGAAGATTACTATTCTTTTAATCTTGAACTCGATATTCGCAAAAAACCAGATATACTCCGGAAAATAAAAACCGGCTATTTATTATACAATAAGCATCAAATCTTTGGCAGGCTAATGAGCATGGGCTATACAATGAATGAGTTCTATGAATGGATGAAATTTACAGGGGCAAAATATGAGGATGCCATTCTTGATGTTGGCACAGGTAATGGAAGTTTATTAGCAAGGCTGTTTAAAATGGGCTTTACAAATCTTACAGGTATTGATCCCTTTATTAATAATAGCAGAGATTATGGCGCGATAAAAGTATTCAAGAAAGACATATTTGAGATGACTGATAAATACAATATCATAATGATGCATCATTCACTTGAGCATACGCTCGATCCAAAACAAATATTAAAGAAAGTGTATGATATTTTAGAACCAGGGGGGAAAACATTGATCCGCGTACCCATTATGGGTAACTATGGCTGGCAACAGTATGGCGAATTCTGGTGTGGCATTGACGCACCCAGACATATTTTTATTCCAACTGAACAGGCATTAAAACAATTGGTAACTGAAGCCGGATTTGTCATTGACAAGTTTTATTATGACAGTTCTGATTATGTAATTATAAGTAGTGAGCAATATAAAAAAGGTATTCCATTACATGCAGCCAACAGTTATATGATTAATGAAACAGCAAGTATGTTTACCAAAAAGGAGGCGAGGGAGTTTAGAAAAATAATGTATGCGCAAAACAAACTTAATAATGGCGATATGGCCGCTATTTATTTAAGCAAACCTGCCTAAAAATTAGGTTTGAAAAACATCTTCATGCAAAACATTTTTTTTCTATAGCCCGGCTTCTTTTTACTACTTAATAACTCATCATAATACATAAAGAAAAAAGCACTTCGTTTAAAGCTCCACGTGCGATGAAAGTGAGCGATCATTTTATGTAAAATTTCTTTTGTCTCTTCATTTTTGATAGGCGCTGCCGCCAGCGTTTGAAGTTCCATCAGCTTAAAGGCAAACTGTTCTTTAACAGATTGTTTTATCCTTTTATTTTTCGATTTACTGGTACCAACCGTATTATTATCGTGCTGCCGGTATTTAACAAGGGTTTTATCTACGAATTTTATTCCATTGTTACTCGCTGCACAAAAGCCTATCCACAAGTCAAAAAATATTTTTTTCGGGAAAGGAAGGATTGTTTTAACGAAAGAGGCCTTCATCAGAATAGAGTGACCAGCAACCGAATTTGAAAGTAAAAACGGGGTGCCTGAATAGTAAGACCGGATATTCATAAAATTGCTGAACCATTTTTCGAGGGATTCTCCTTTGTCATTTACTAATAGAGAATCTGCATACACGGCGTCATGTTCACCAATTTCATTTACTAATATTTGAATTTTCTGATGGTCCCAAATATCATCCTGGTCACATAACGCTATAAAAAAACCCTTGCAGTGGGTAATCGCTTTTTCAAACGTCTGAGTCACCCCAAGATTCTGTTCATTTTGTATTAAAAAAATAAATGGGTATTTAGCTTGGTATGATTGGATAATAGAGATGGTATTATCTTTAGAATAATCATCCACAATAATAATTTCAATATTTAAATAGCTTTGATGTATGATGCTATCTAATTGCTCCGAAATATATTTAGCACCATTACAGCTTGCCATAGCAACGGATACTAATTTTAGGGCATTATTCATTATAAATTATTGATCGGGGATACAAATATAAAATTATTCCACCACTCGTAATTATGGAGATGATGGCATTAAATTATAAATCTTCTGCGTGAAAAAGAAATTAGAACAATATTCAATACTTTTTTTACCGACAAACTTTTCCGGTTGGTGCCTTTCAGGTTCGAAATTTAAAATATCTAACTTATCGCCCTTAAAAAAAAAGAACCCATTATATCCCAGAGAAAGAAGTTCATTAAAGGTTTCCCTTACATTAGATCTGCCAACCTGAAGAGCTTCACATTCCAGAATAATTTTCGGTTTGTATGTTCTAAGTGTTTTCAATCCACCTTTAATTACTTTTAACTCATGTCCTTCTACATCAATTTTTATTAATGCAGGTATTACATTATTTAAACGACAATAATTATCTAAGGTCGTAGTTTGAACTTTTTCCAACCTAGCGAATGGACTATCGTGTAATGTAAAGTGGATAGAGGCTCCGGGAGATGAAGGTTTCCCATTCTCCGGAATTATCATAGTTGCCGTTTCTTCTTTGTCGGAAAGCGCATATGATTCAATAGTAACCTGAAGATACTTTTTTGTGGAAAAAAATGATTTCAAAAAAAAGTGCAAAAATTTTTGCGGTTCAAACCCTATTACCTTCCCTTTACTTCCTGCCTTATTAATCATCCAGTATAAAAAACCTCCTTTGTTTGCACCAACGTCAATAAGCGTATCCCCTGGTCCGGCATTTTCAATAATAAATGATATCTCATTGGGGTTCTCCTGCAATCGGTAATGCCATGCCCGTATTAGCATTTTTATTTGTTGCAATATATTGCTATAGTTTTTCGTTTTCAAGGGTTACTAATATAATTTTAATTTAATATAATAATTTGGTGTAATAAAGTTAAACAGAAATATAGATATTCACAGAATGTGTAATACCAGTCTCTTATCAGATAATATATATGCATGCAACCCATGATTTAAAATCTGCGTAAGCATGCCACATCAACCAATATCGGTTTCCTAAAAAACTCGTTTTTGGGTAAAAATCAGTTTTCATTGTCTGAATTAGCAAACTTATACGTTATATAATAGAAACTTTGTCAGTTTTTAGAAATTTCTACGGAAATTGACATTCATTACTCTTTACCAAACAACTACTTGATGAAATTACTATTACGATACCTGAGCCCTTATAAATGGCTGGTGGCACTTGCACTGTTGTTAGCTGCGATTAACCAATCATTTTCCATGCTCGACCCTTATTTTTTTGGGCGATTACTTGATAAATATGGTATACACCCCCATGAGGTTGGTTACTTTGACCATAACAAATTTATTGTAACCGGCGTTCGGTCGCAGTCTGATTTTATCTGGGGCGTGATGGGTTTTTTGGGCATATTAATCAGCGTAGCAATGGTTTCGAGGATAGCCAAAGCTTTCCAGGATTATTTCAGCAATGTGGTTGTACAAAAATTTGGCGCTAAAATTTTTACGGATGGGTTGAGGCATTCCATGAAACTTCCATACCAGGATTTTGAGGACCAGCGAAGCGGTGAAACCCTTTCTATATTAACCAAAGTAAGATCGGATACAGAAAGGTTTATCATTTCATTCATCAATGTATTGTTCAGTATTTTGGTGGGCATTGTTTTTATTTCCATTTATTCGTTCCGGTTACATTGGGCCATTATGCCTATTTATGTTGTAGGCATCATCTTTTTATCATTGCTCACCAGTTTCCTTAGTAAAAAGATCAAAGTAATTCAGAAAAATATTGTGAAGGAAACTACTATGCTTGCGGGTAGTACCACAGAGAGCCTGCGCAATATTGAACTGGTTAAAAGCCTGGGCCTTACCGGCCAGGAAATTAACAGGCTGAATAAAAATACTTACAAAATTTTAGGGCTTGAATTAAGAAAAGTAAAAAGTATCCGTACCCTTAGTTTTATCCAGGGCACTTTTGTGAATTTATTGCGGCAGATCATTATGTTCACTTTGTTCTGGCTGGTGTTTGGCGGCCAGATAACCGCGGGACAGGTATTAACATTGACCTTTTATTCTTTCTTCATCTTTGGCCCGTTGCAGGAAATAGGTAATATTATTTTATTTTACAGGGAAGCAGAAGCCTCTCTTAATAATTTTCATAATTTGATGGAAAAGCCCTCTGAACCAACACCATTAACACCGGAGCATATTGGCGACATCGAATACCTGTCATTTAAAAATGTTTCTTTCAAACACCAAACAGCGCAGTATAAAGCGCTGGATAATATAAGCTTCGAAGTAAAACAGGGAGAAAGCATTGCATTTGTAGGGCCCAGTGGTGCCGGCAAAAGCACTTTAATGAAACTGCTGGTAGGTTTATACCACACCCAGGAAGGCCATATTTTTTTTAATGGCATTGACAGTAAAAATATTTTATTTGATGAACTGCGTGGCCAGATAGGATTTGTAACACAGGATACACAATTATTCGCCGGCAGCATCCGTGAAAATTTATTGTTTGTATATCCGGAGGCTTCCGATGATGATCTTCGGGAAGCCTTACACAAAGCAAGCTGCGACAATCTTTTATCCCGGGCAGACAATGGTTTGGATACCATGATTGGTGAAGGCGGATTAAAGTTAAGTGGGGGTGAAAAACAGCGTTTATCTATTGCCCGCGCTTTATTACGACATCCTCATTTACTCATTTTTGATGAAGCGACTTCATCCCTGGATAGTATTACCGAGGAAGATATTACTAACACCATCCAACAGATCTCTGCACAGAAACAACAGATAACCGTAATGATTGCCCACCGTTTAAGCACCATTATGCATGCCGACAGGATCTATGTTTTAGAAAAAGGACAAGTGATAGAAACTGGCAACCATTATGAATTATTGGCAGAAAAAGGTTTGTATTACGCTATGTGGCGGCAGCAGATTGGGGAAAGGAAAGCGGTGTTGATGAGTAGTTAAATTGAACTAGTTATAGAGGTTAAAGATGTTAAAAGGGCTAAAATGTTTAAAAGGGTTAAATTATAGATACTGATATTTATTAACTTCTTTACCCTTTAAACCCTTTTAACATCTTTAGCAACCCTAGTCCTTATCAAACTTCTTCTTAAAATATTCAATCACCGAAGGGTCTTCCAACCCTTCCATATCACTCAGTTCCAGTTCAAGTGCCTTGGTACTTAGTTGTATTTCCAGCAAGGATAAAGCCAATGAAGCTGAAAAAGTAATCAGGCTTCCCGCAAATACAATATGGGCAAAAGGCATTGCCTCAATATAAATAAGGTACATACAAAGAATACAGCTTAAAAACGTAAGTACCCCCAAAGCCTGCATATTCTTGATCAGCTTTAACCGGTAACGAAGATTCTTGATTTGCCCATGAATAATGAGTTTCTGCTCATGATTCTGGTATTTATCGTGCAGGCTGCGTACCCGGTTAGATAACGCCAGAAAACGGTTGGTATACGCCAGCATAATTAAGCTAATGGCCGGGAACAGCAAAGCGGGGGTATTGATTGAGATATCCATAATGGCAATTTACAAAATCCTGCGGTTTTTTTACTACGCCACTCCGGCATTTACTTTCCATTTATTTAGCCTGCTTTTACTGCCGCTACATTGTATTTTTCTTTAATGTTAAGAAAATTTAATTTAAATAACTCAAAAATTAAATTTAGGTTTGTCTAAATTTTAATTGTATTTAGTATGAAACCTTACCTGTTATCCTTATTTTTACTTCTGTTCTTTTATGCAGGCGGAAGGCAGGTCATTACAAAAAATAGTGGCCAGTTTTCAGGTTCAATCATTGCCAATCGAACCCATAAGTCATTATCCTCAGCTACCATCACTGTTATATCATCAGGGAAAAAATATATTTGTGACAATGATGGAAAATTTCGATTGCCGGAGCTGGTATCCGGCAAATATCTACTCAGGATCAGCAGTATGGGTTACAAGGACCTGGTAAAAGAAATTACTATTCCCGGATCAGGATATTTTGCGCTGGAAGAAGCGGAAGCAGAACTGGAACAAGTGGTGGTTACGGCAGTAGCGGGGGCTACCAAAATAAAAAGAACACCTATTTCCATTGCCATCGTATCACAAAAAGAGATGAATAAAAGTACCGGCACCAATGTGATAGATGCATTATTAAGAGCCGTGCCTGGTATCAGTTCCATTACAACAGGTCCAAATATCAGTAAACCCTTTATCCGGGGCTTAGGTTATAACCGGGTGCTTACTTTATACGATGGTATAAGGCAGGAAGGACAACAATGGGGCGATGAACACGGCATTGAAATAGACCAATACGGTGTGGCCCGCGCAGAAATTGTAAAAGGTCCGGCGAGTTTATTATACGGATCAGATGCGATTGCCGGTGTGGTAAATCTGATACCCGGCTTGCCGGCAGAAACAGAGGGTCGTATCAACGGTGATGCATTAACGGAGTACCAGTGGAACAATGGATTGATTGGTGCCACCGCAGCACTGCAGTACCACAAGGATGGCTTTTTGTGGAGCACAAGATCTTCCGTTAAAACCGCCACTAATTACCGGAATAGCGTTGATGGATGGGTGTACAATACTGGTTTTAAAGAGACTAATTTCTCCGCCATGATGGGTTTGGAAGGGCCATCGGCTAAAAATTATTTACACGTAAACCTATATGACAATCTTCAGGAAATACCTGATGGAAGCAGGGACTCAATAACAAGAGCATTCACCTTTCAAACAAATGAAACCGGCGTGGATGATATACGTGACAGGCACGTGGTAGCGGCTGATCGGTTACATACTTACCAGACATCGCCATTGCATCAACATATACAACATTACCGTGTGTATCATAAAGGTTACTATACACTTGGCAATGGAGAACTCAGTACTATTATAGGCTTTCAACAAAATATACGAAGGGAATATAACCATCCAACTGCACCAGCACAGGCTGGCCTGAATGTTCGTTTGAATACCTTAAACTACGAAATAAAATATAGTTTGCCCGAATGGCAGGGCATACACTTTACCTATGGCATTAACGGTATGTACCAGGAAAATAAAAACAAAGATGCCACTGATTTTCCAATACCGGATTATCAACTGTTTGATATAGGCACTTACCTGCTGGCCAAAAAGGAATTTGGAAAATTCGTGATCAGTGGAGGGCTGCGTTTAGATAACCGCAACATCAATTGGAAAAATTTTTTCACCAGGAAAGAAGGCACCGGCGGGTTCACCAGGCAGGTTCATTTACCTGATACCGCTTCCGCTACTTTAGCTTTTCCTTCTTACAAACAACAATTTAGTGGTCTATCAGCCAGCATTGGACTGGTGTATACGGCCTCCAATACCATTACCTTTAAAGCCAATATAGCAAAAGGTTACAGAAGCCCTTCTATCCCAGAGATCGGTTCTGATGGACTTGATCCCGGGGCAAGGATCTATTATAAAGGTAACAGGGATTTCAATCCTGAATTCAACTGGCAAACGGATATGGGCATCTTTATGACTTATCCGGATGTGGATGTTACACTGGAACTATTCAACAATAATATCGCTAATTATATTTTCTTTCAAAAACTTTTCGATGCGAATGGCCAACCCCTGGAAATAGTTCCCGGCAATTTTACGTACCAATATAAACAGGGAAGTGCCCGTTTGTTTGGTGCTGAAGCAGCATGGATATTGCATCCAAAAACTATTTCCTGGCTTAACTTACAACAGAATATATCCACCATTACCGGAATCAATACCGACAGGGAATCTTTAAAAATATTGGGCAATGATGCTAAATACCTCCCATTGATACCTCCGTTCAAAACAGTAAGCCGGCTGCGCATCAGCCTGCCGCAAAAAAGTGTGGCGATAACAGATTGCTTCCTTCAAACAGAAGTAGAAACAAATGCGGCACAAAATAATTTTTACGCAGTTGACAATACAGAAACAAAAACAAATGGTTATGTATTGATTAATGCCGGAGCAGGTTTCAGCATCAATACTCAAAAAGATAAAACGGCATGCAGGTTAGTTTTCAATGTAAATAACCTGTTCGATGTCGCGTATCAATCGCATCAAAATCGTTTGAAATATTTCGAATATTTTCAAACCGTACCTAACGGTCGTTCGGGCATTTATAATATGGGAAGAAATATTGCAGTCAAAGTTATTTTTAACTGGTAAAATGATTTTGGAGTTGGAAAACGACTGTGCTATTCTATACTTGTCGAATTTTCCAATTCCAAAATTTCCGGGCTATAATCGGATCAGGATGCTTTTTTAAGATTATAGTTTAGTGGAAAATCCAGTTTAAAAGCAAAATTACTTCCCATATTATAAATACCATTACGGCCTGTAAAATTACCGGGATAATTTTCAAAGTATTTTAACCGGTTAAGGTGGTCCTGGTATCCGGTATTAAATAAATTATTACCCATGATATACAGGCTCACAATAGTTTTACCTTTTTTATTTACAAAACTCCCGCCCATACCGGCATTAACCAATGTATAGCCGGGTGTAGCTGTTTCGGTTCCATATACAGAATATACCCGGTTCTGTGCTGCATAATATTCAACCTGGGCTTTTATAAATCCGTGATTAATATTGGCAGATTTGATATCAAAATCCAGTCGCAATTCAGAAGTGCCATGCAGTGGTGGAATAAAAGGGAGGTACCTATTGCTATCGGTTATCTTGGCAATACCTATGCTTTTATTATTTCCAGACACAATGGATAAACTATTTTCAAAATGCAGCGTTTTTACAGGATGCAGATCAATGCTTAATTCCCCGCCGTATAAATTGGCTTTCCCTGATTGAAATTTAAATGTTTCATTACCCGCAACAATTACTGAATCATGGCCGTTTACACCCGCCAGTTTCTGATTATAGATATAATTATTGATAACGTTATTGAACAGGTTCAATTGTATCACTGCATATTTTGAAGAAAAAACAAAACCAATATCTTCCTGCAGGCTGAACTCAGGTTTAAAATTATCATTGCCTATCTGGTAAATATTAGTGCCCGGATGCACCCCATTTGCAGATATTTCAGAAATATTAGGTGCCCTGAACCCCCTGGCCAGATTCGCTTTTACAGAAACTTTATCTGAGAAATTATAGGTAGCGCCAATGCTTCCTGTGAACCCCAAAAAAGTTTTCCTGTATGTTGAAAAAATCTTATCTGCACCTACCCTGTTGATGCCATATACAGGCATATCAAAACCGGTAAGCGGATTGGGCGCAGTGTACATCTCATCATTATTAAAAGAGCGGATATCATATCTTAATCCCCCTGATATATCCAGTTTATCAAGGCTTTTTTTAACAATGAAAAAAGATCCGATATCAAATTGTTTGTAGGAGGGAATAATAAAATCGGTTCCGTTGGTAGACGTATTTTGCTGGTACATGCCGTTTACACCCACACTCGTGTTCCAATTGTTTTTTTCAGGAAAATGATATTTGATATCATAAGTAAGGGAATTCAGTTGCAAGTATAAACCGGGTACATTGTACATAACAGGGTGACTAAATTCGCGCCGTATACTTTTTTGATAGCCAAGGTTTACATCTAACCTCCCATTACCTAAAATGAAATTGTTATTCCAGAATACCCGGTAATGCTGTACATGCTGATGCAGTTTTGCAATAGTATAGCTATTTAATTCGGCATCGGAAACAATTGGCCGTATGCTATCTGCTTCTGTGATCTGTTTGGTAAAACGTCTGCTGGCACTGTCACGGCGGCCATCCGGTATCTCCTGCAAATCATCATATAAAACAAAATTCACGTGCGAGTAACCCCATTTGCGGTGTATACCAATGGATGCACTGGCATCGGTTTCATTAAAAGCCGAACCATATACCCGCCCATCATATTTGTTCTGGTAATTCGTTGCCTGTTTATGAGATAAGCGGGTCATCCATTCAATACCATTTTTATTGGCACCTAACATAAATGAGCCACCAAAATATTTATTATTGGTTTGATGTTCTACTGTTACATCTCCAATCATTTTTCCTTCTGCCGCCGTTTGTACGGGAATTAAATTCACTACACCAGCCAATGCATCAGACCCATAACTAAGGCTCGCCGGCCCTTTTATGATCTCTACTTTATCAATACTGTATTGGTCAACTTCAATACCATGTTCATCTCCCCATTGCTGTCCTTCCTGCCGTACACCATCAAATAGGGTCAGTATCCGGTTAAAACCTAACCCGCGAATAACCGGTTTGGAAACATTGGGGCCTGTTGTTACAGCCCGAACACCTGGAATTTTCGCAATACCGTCAATTGCATTTGTATTAAGGTTGGTTACCAAATAATCATGGTTTACAGAAACGATGGGCACAGGGTTTCGTTTTATCTGGGTGGCTTTTGAACTACCAGTAACAACTACTTCGCTTATTTCAATAGCGCTTTCTTCCAAACTAAAATTCGCTTCAATATCGCCGTTCAAAACAATGTTTTTAGTAATGCTTTTAAAGCCCTCAAATTTTATCTCAATCAAAAAAGTACCCGCAGGTAAATTTTTTATATTAAATCTGCCCAAAGTATCTGTTGCTACACCCAGCTTGAGATCGGGTATTAAAATGGTTGCCCCTTTTAAAGGTGTTTTTCCTTTTGATTCGGTTACCACACCGGTAATAGAGGATTTACCGGGGTCGGTTTCTATTGTTACGGATGAAGCAAATATAAATTGGTCAGTGCCCGATAATAGCAACAGTAAACAAAGAAAAAGTATTGATCTTTTCATGATGATATAATTTGAGGTTTCGCTGGTTCATGAGTGACCATTATCTTAAAAAACACAATTATCATTCCACATGATTGTAAAATAGACTTGAACACTTACCAGTTTCGCATAGGCAGGAAGCCGGCAATACATTTACGCAGGACTAACCGGCGGGCCACGAAGCCCAAAAAAAATAAGATCAGAAGTGTAATCAAGGTGAACATACCTGTTCAGGTAAATGGCAAAGGGTGTACGGCATGAAATACCGGGCGATGGATTTATTGATATGAAAGGCGATTCTGTAATCGGATTATCACATTGGCAGTTAAAGCTTGTTTTGGTAAGATTGGTCGTATTGGCATCGGTCAATGATGCGTTTGCCCTTCCATCTTTGTGATTGGCAACAAGGTTGTGCAGTATTCTTTTAGGCGTAATAGTAAACGCAAACAGCACCAGGAAAAAACCTGCTAGTGCACTTCGTATGGTAGATGATATTGACAGAAATATTTTGTTACGTTGTTGCAAATGTAACAGGTTTTGTCAAATCAGTTCCAAATGGAAAAAATTTTGAGGTTTTTTTATGACGAATTGTGTAGTGGGCAGTAAGCAGGATTAACCTCAAAACCACACAAATAGTAATATTTAAAAGGAACAGACCTCAAACCTACAAGATGAAGAAAAATATTCATCACTCATCATTCATGATATCATTGCTTAACTTTTATCATCGCCCGCACCTGTTGGGTAGCCATATTTTGTAACCTGGCATAATAAACACCGGCAGGAAGAGAGCTGCCATCTAAAACAACCGTGTATTTGCCTGCCGTGTATTCTTTATCGGTAAGATTGGCGATAACCTTGCCCATGGTATCCATGATCTGGATAAGGGTATGGCCACCGGCAGTAGTAAACGTAATTACGGTAGAACTGGTAAACGGGTTGGGATAATTACTGATTAATGTATCGCCTGAAAGGTTTACCGGTTTTTTACAACCTGACATATTCACCAATGGCAGAACCTGAAAGTTTTTCAACATGATTTGCTGCAGGTTGAGGTCGTTTACACAGAGCCAATTCGAAAGTATGGTCGCATAAACGCTCCTGAAATCATATTGAAATGGGATATTATCATTTACCGTTGCACTCGCAGGGATAATAGGTGTATCACCCAATACCCCACCCAGCACATTTTTGCCAAAAACAAAAAGCGGTGCCGCGGCACCATGGTCGGTACCTGTGCTGCCATTACTTTTAATACGTCGGCCGAATTCAGAAAAAGTCATACCCACCACTCGGTCATCAACACCTAAAAATTTCAAGTCATCCTGAAATGCTTTGATGGCATCACTTACATTTTTCAGCAGGTTAGCATGTGTACCGATAGTTGTATCGTTACTGTTTACCTGAACCGAGTGCGTATCGAATCCGCCATAGTTCACCATGTAGATTCTTGTCTTTAATCCACCACTGATCAACCGTGCCACGATTTTCAGTTGATCACCCAAGGAATTATTAATCGGGTAACTCACCTGCTGAACTGTTTTGGTAGCTGCACTTTTAATTACCGTTGCATATTGCTGTGTTTGCTGCGCTACCAAACGGATAAATTTCAATTCTTTACCGGCGGGCGTATCGGGCGCAGGATCCTGGATACCATTGACCAGGTTATAAAAATTACTCGTGTTACTAATACTCATTCCCATACTTACCGCAGGCCCCTGCAAGGTTAAAGAAGTGGCCGATCCTATTTGTATGGCTAATGGGTCGGGCATGGATGTATTTGGATACCCGTTTGGAAAATTGGGATATTCATAATTCAGGTAACGGCCTGCCCACCCGCTGTTGACAACCGTATTGCTGTCACCGGCACTCATCCAAATATCTGTAGCCCTGAAGTGAGAAAAACTGGGTTGCGGATAACCTACCGATTGTACCACTTTTAACTGGCCATTATTATACATCGCTCCCAAACCTGTCATGGCTGGATGTAGACCTACTTTTCCATCCAACTTCAGAACCTTGTCTTCGGGGATATAAATATTAGGTCGCGCATTTACATAACTGTTGAAATTCTCTATCGGCACTACCATATTTAATCCATCATTGCCGCCGTTAAGTTGAATGATCACAAATACATGGTCCGTTTCTGTTACCGGCAGCAATAAAGATTGCATGATGGATGAATCGGCACTAAATGCCCTGAACGAAAAGCCGCTTACCAAAGAAGGCAGTAAAACACCGGCTGGTAAAGATTTGCGTAAAAAATCTCTTCTTTTCATCATTCAGTTATTTAAGCTAATTGGTATTCAGAAAGGTCCATCAGGTATTTGATCAGGTCGCGCAAACGGTTTTTTACAGTAGTTGTATTCGATGCATTACCAGGGTTGGAAACATAAAGGCTCCATGCATCTGTCCAATAAAAATCAGTTGACTGGCCGCCTAATAAAATATCTGTCTTCAATTGATTTTTAGAAGCCGTAGAGATATCTATCCGGAATATCCTGTTCACCATATCGTCGATCAGTTTATTGGGATCGCCGGGATTGGATAAAGTGGCTGTAAATGCTGCCGCATCAATCTGTATTTTTTTCCCATTGAATGTATAACCGTTAACGATCATTATATCTGTAAACTGGTTTCGCTTGGGAAGTGTATCGCTGTTGATCCATATCTCATAGAACTGTGGTGCCTGGTAGTAGGCTTTCCATCCGCTTACATCAGGCGGGTCACCGATATTCTGCTGCATATTTGATACCCAGCTTACCAGGTAATTGTACATGCCGTAATTGGTTACATAATCAGTAGCCGGTTGAAAAGCAAGATCAAATTCCCTGCAAAGGCTTACCACCAGGTCAATCGGGCTTTTTATCTGGCAACCCTTTGCCAGTACATCAAAAAAATGTTCGCTCTTTAAAAGTGTATCCAATACCGGTTTGACCTCATAATTATTAGCCTGGAGCAGATTCGCCAATGGAGTGATAATATTGGCTTCCACAATACTGTCAATATCATAATACACAAACCAACGGTATAACCGCCTGCAGATATATTTGGCCACTTCCTCAGTAGCAAAGATCATATTGACCAATGCGTCAAGCTCTTCTTCACCCCCAGAAGCACTGTTCTTGCCCTGTATGACAGTATTATTATAGAAAGCAGAAAACTGTTTATTGGTGATGTCATGTCGTTTAATATCAAATGAAGAGGAAATATTCGCAGCATCATTTTTCCATCCAGTTAAAACCTGGGCCGCTGCTTTTACGTCGGCCTCCGTATACAAAGAGTTGGGGCCTTTGCCACAGCAAAATAATTCCTGCAGCTCCCTTCCATAATTTTCATCGGGTGCTTTATTGGTATTATACTGTCCATTTAGATAGACCAGCATGCCCGGATCAATCGTAATTGCTTTTGTAAGTGCTTTGAAATTTCCCAACGCATACACCCTTAGTAAAGAATGATGCTTAAAAACAAACTGCGCATTACCAATATCATTGGTTTCTGTTGAGAAATGATTATGCCAGAAAAAAGTCATTTTTTCGCGGATACTCCTGTCCTGGTTTATCATAACCCCCATCCACCATTTTTTAAAAGAAGCCCTTCGCAAACTATTCACCGTTCCATCGGTATTAGGATCAAGTGCCCAGATTGAACCTGGGGTAATAGTAGGATCAGGAGTAGTTGCATTCGCCGGCGTGGCATATTCTTTAACGGGTGGGTCTGGAAGTGGTGCTATCGGATTTAATAGTTCATCAACTGATTGTAAAAATGTTTTTGTTTTGAAGTAATTCACGTCAGATCGTTTGGCCCCAAACATGGTCCGTTTTAAAAGATGTGTCACTTCATTTTCTGTCCATGCCCCCGAGTAAACAGCCAATCCCCCGGAAGGAGGGGGTGCCGCTACCATTTCACCGATTTGCGGTGTAAAAGATGGGATATGGGATGATAAAAGTGCTTGTTTATCCATAATACTGAATTGCAGGTTAAGATAGGATACTTTTCCGGTAGCCAATGTTGCCTAAGGTTTAACTTTTTCTTGTACAGCGGGGTTTTAACCAAAAATTAAACCGGCTTCTTCCGATGCAATGCAGCATTCAAACGGGAATAATGTCATATATTTAGGATAATCATTTTTATCCCCTCATGACGGAACAAGCCATTATTACAGGCTGTTTACACAACGACGCAGCAGCACAGCGCGAATTGTACAACCGCTATAGCCCCAAAATGCTTAGCGTGTGCTACCGTTTCGGGCAGAGTCGAGAAGATGCTGAAGATATGTTGCAGGAGGGATTCATAAAAGTTTTTACCCAAATACATACGTTTCAGAATAAAGGTGCATTTGAAGGATGGATTCGGCGGATAGTGGTGCATACCTGTATCAACTTTTTGAAGAAGTATAAAAAATTCAACGAAAATGTTGATCTGGCCTATGCCAATTATTTACCGGTTAAGGAAGAAACCGTTCCTTCCATCATGCAGGCACGGCAGATCATTGAGTGCATTAGGTTATTACCCTTAGGCTACAGGACCGTATTAAACCTGTATGCGCTGGAAGGGTATAGTCATAGAGAGATTGGTGAAATGCTGGACATTGAAGAAAGTACCAGTCGCAGCCAATACACCCGGTCAAAAGCCATGCTCGAAACAATCCTGATCAGGAAGAAGATTATCGAGAAACCAAAAGAGGAATTCAATTGGTTGGCCGCGTTAAAGAACAAGTAGAAGTAGTGTTTGATGTTTGCATATTATGGAAGACAAGAAGTACCAAGACGATTTAGAGCAGTTTTTACAGGATGAAGTAAAACAGCACCGAATGTATCCTTCTGATCATATCTGGAAGAATATACGTACGGAACTGCATGGATATAGGACCTGGCCCGCACTTACCTTTATTTCTCTTTTCATCATTACTGCTTTAACCATTTCTACACTGCTAAATAACCACCCCACCCAGTTAGTAATTAGAAGCCAGGCTTCTTTGATCAGCAAAGAGCAGAAAAAACAGGTTACGGCATCATTAGTAGCCGCTAACGAAATTACGCAACCCAACGATAATTATTTTCAACAGATTACCCCTGAAAAGATCACGGCTGAAACATTTTCCGACCTCAATCTGAATGAAAACACGACCATTCAGGAACAGGTTATTAGTTCCGCAAAAAAATACGCTGCTGCCAATTTATTTTCAGTTGTACCTGCCGATATTCCTGCCGATCGGTTAAGGATTACAGAAAAAATACTTCCTAAACACTTACCCGTTATCCTTCCACAATCCGGAAACGTGAATACACAACAGTTGGCACCACCAAGTACATTATATAAACAGGAAACAGCGATAAATACCTCTCCCGACGAGGTTACTATAGGTATTAAAGAAATTATATCAACCAGGCCTGATATAATAAATACCGAGTTACATGCAACCGCCGATGATTTCCTCCGTGATTTTCATTTTATAGCCAATACCAGGCCAAAGCCAAAGAATTCAAAATTCGGATTTCAATTATATGTTACTCCGTCTACCAGTTACAGAAGATTATCAGATGAAAAAGTGAAGGAAGTTATTCAGCCTGCTGCTGCGGCCGCTTCTTCAGCATCACAAGCTGCCCCACTAAGTATTAACTATGCAAGCTATTCACAGGATGTAAATAATGTAGTCCGGCACAGACCGGCTGTAGGTTTGGAAGTTGGCTTTGCTATTTTATATAACATGTCGAATAAATTGAAGCTTAAAACAGGCGTGCAATTAAACATCCGCCAGTATTATATTGAAACCTTCCAATCGCGTACCAATGACCTTGCCTCACTTTCCTTGATCAATTACCGCGGAATAGAAACCATCAGTTTTTATTCACCTTACAATAATAATACAGGCTACAAACAAACACAGCTGGATAATAAAGTATACCAGGTATCGGTTCCTATCGGCATTCAGTGGGAAGTATTACGGGGTAAACATTTCGGCATCAATTCAGAAGCTTCTGTACAGCCTACTTTAACACTTAATAATAATACATACCTGCTATCTACAGACTATAAGCATTATACTGATGGCAGTGATTTCATCCGGAAATGGAACATCAATACCAGTGTAGGATTAAACCTTACTTATACATCCGGTTCCACTTCATGGCAGCTAGGCCCACAGGTACGGTACCAGCATTTGCCTACTTACTCCAATTTATATCCTATTAAAGAGTACCTGATGGACTATGGTGTACGTCTGGGTTTTACCAAACAGATAAAATAACCTGAACATATATAAGTTAAAGCTGCTGAATAAATCTCTCAGTGGCTTTTTTATTGGTATTGATTGAATATTTTTGCCGCATGAAAATGCTATCGGTAACACTGCTGTTTTTTTGGTTTATCACAAATGCCTGTCATAGCAATACAGGTCAGCCAAAAGCAGGTTCTCCAAAAGTTGATACAGGTAAATTTTACCCCATAACAGGTTTTTTTAAAAGCCAGGTAGAATATGTTGACCTGCGTAATTATCCTATATATAAAATAACTGTAAAAGATGGCAAAAAAGATTCGGCACAAGTAAGCAAAGACCAGTTCATAGCGCTGGCGAAACCATTTTTTGACAGGAGTATTTTTTCGCCCCGTATCAAAGCCATGTATAAAGAAACTGTTTTTCATGACCTTGCCACCAGAAGTATTACACTGAATTATTCGCCATCAGACCCCAACGCCGAAGTACAGAATATAGATGTGCTGCTGGACGAAGAAACCAACAATGTAAAACGTATTTTTATCAGAAGGGCATACCAAAGGGGCGATACCGTTTTTACAGAACAATACAGTTGGAAAGCGTTTAAAAGTTTCCGGATTAACCGCGAACTGCAAACCAAAAACGGCTATCATTCAACAGAACTGAATTTTATAAACTGGAATGATACGCCATGGGAATAATGAATATTGAACAAGGAATTTTTAATGTTGAAGTGTAAAGTAATTCCCCATTTGATATTCATCATTTGATATACAAATCGACAGCCTTATGACAGCAGCTCAATTTCAACAGCTCGCACAATCCATACCTCAACAACCAGGCATCTATAAATATTATGATGAAGGGAATAAACTATTATATGTTGGCAAGGCCAAAGACCTGCGAAAAAGGGTAAGTTCTTATTTCTCCAAAACATTTACCACTTACAAAACACATGAACTGGTTCAACGCATACACCATATAGCGTTTACCATTGTGGGATCAGAACAGGATGCATTTTTATTGGAGAATTCGCTGATTAAAGAATACCAACCGCGATACAATATCAATTTAAAAGATGATAAGACATATCCTTATATCGTTATTAAAAAAGAACCTTTTCCCAGGATATTTTTAACGCGAAAAAAGATACCCGACGGATCAGAATACCTCGGACCTTTTACTTCTGCGGGTAAAGTACGCGACCTGATCAGTTTTATTAAACAATATGTTCCATTACGTACCTGCAAACTTAACCTGACAAGTGAGAACATTGAGAAAGGTAAGTTTAAAGTTTGCCTTGAATACCACCTTGGTAACTGCAAAGGCCCCTGTGAAAGCTTACAAACTGCCAATGATTATGCTGAAGGGCTGCAACAGGTAAAAAATATCCTGAAAGGAAACCTTGGTTCTGTAATCAATCATTTTAAAGCTGATATGAAGGACCTGGCGCGGCATCTTTTATTTGAGAAAGCAGGTGAGGTAAGAAAAAAAATCGAGCACCTCGAAAGTTATCAGTCTAAATCTGTGGTCGTTAGCAGCCATCTGTCTAATATAGATGTGTTTTCTATTTTGAAAGATGATAACCTAGCATATGTAAATTACCTGATGGTACAAAATGGAACCATCGTTCAAACACATACCGTACCCTTAGAAACCAAATTAGAAGAAACAGAAGAAGAAGTTCTCTGTTTTGCCATACTAAACCTGAGAACAGATTTTAACAGTCTGGCCAATGAATTGATTGTTCCCTTTGCTATTGATTATCCCGATAAAAATATAACCATCACTATACCCAAGGGTGGTGATAAAAAGAAATTACTGGAACTCTCTGTAAAGAATGTTACTTATTTTAAAGAAGAGATCAGAAAGAAAAAAATATTACACTTGGAAGGAAAGACAGATATGGAAAAGAAAAAAGTATTGTATGAGCTGCAGGCTTATTTACAATTATCCGAGGTGCCGGATCATATTGAATGTTTTGATAACTCTAATTTCCAAGGCAGTTATCCAGTGTCGGCAATGGTTTGCTTTAAAGATGGTGTACCCAGTAAAGCGGATTACCGGCATTATAATGTAAAAACGGTAGAAGGCATTAACGATTTTGCTACGATGAAAGAAGTTGTATCAAGAAGGTATAAAAGATTATTGGCAGAAAATCAGCCTTTTCCCAAGCTGGTAATTATTGATGGTGGCAAAGGTCAGCTGAGTGCAGCCATGGAAAGTATAAAAGAACTGGATCTAGTGAACAGGATAACGGTGGTAGGCCTGGCTAAGAATGAGGAAGAATTGTTTTTTCCGGGAGATACAGAATCCATCAAACTACCTTGGGATAGTGATAGTTTAAAATTGGTAAGGCGCATCAGGGATGAGGTACACCGTTTCGGCATCACTTTCCATCGTAATAAGCGTTCCAAAGGCACGTTCAAAAATGAACTGGAATCTATTCCCGGCATTGGCGAAGCTACGGCACAGCAATTATTAAAAGAATACAAATCGGTTAAAAAGGTAAAAGAAAAAATGGAGGAAGAACTGGCAGTCGTAGTTGGGAAATCGAAGGCTAAGTTGCTGCGGAATTATTTTAGCCAGGCGGAAAAATAAAAAAGGGGCCAGGATGAAAATCCAGCCCCGTTTTAAAATCCAATATCCTATGAAAAACCGTAACGAAGATAAGTATTGTAATGAAACTACCAATTAAACCTCCAAATAAATGTTACAGCTTGTAGTATAATCATAGAAAAAGAGGCTATTTAGGCCTCTTTTAATAAACACTTTAGGTAATATTTTAATATTGCCAGAGATCCTGCTCATAGTTAAATATTCTTTGTTTGATATTATCCCCCTCAAGTAAACGGAACAATGGATCTTTAATCATGGCATTCAGATAGCGGTCTCCCGGATTATTGGCACTTGACTTAATAATATAACTACTAAAGAACCTGCTTTCGAATAATTCTTCCCAGGTCATACGGCTGGCAAAGTTTTTAGGATTATAGACATCCACTTTTGCCAGTGTTTTACGAAGATCGGGGTAATAGATCCAGAAGAGTAAACGGGGTTGTGATTTACCCCCAACAACCTGTTTGGCTATGGGTGCAATTCCTATAATCCGGGTAAATAACCGGCTGGCTTCTTTATCGAAAATCAGCTGTTCTTTTATCCGGAACGTATAGACTGAATCAGGACTAAATTTAGGTTTCTTGGTAATCACACGCTCAACCGTACCGGTAACAGGATCCGGTACATCAACTGTATCCATAGCACCGGCTGTTTGATTAAATACCTGGTCGTTCGTTAATGGAATAGTAAACCTATCATTATCAGATGAAAAAGCGGTTACGCTGTCGTTCTTAATTGCGTTCAGCATAATTGAAAAGAAACGCTGATCGCCATTATCATCCTTACCGGGGTACATGAATGATTGATTTACTTTTTCCCTAGCATCAATTTCTCTCCAGATAAATTCGCTCCATACATTATCATCATCCCGCAGGTTTTCATATTCAAGCGGTTTCCTGTCTTTTACCTGACTCCTGTCTACCGCATAGTTATTGCGCAGGGCAATCTCTGGCTTGGCATCAAATCCGCCGGGTGTGATAGTATCAAATCGTAAGGTTGTTGCACCTGAAGTGGAAGGAGTTGTTGCATTTCCCGCAGGAGGATTGTTTGTTTTAACCGGACCTGCACCGGTTGTTGTAGGCTTAGCCTTAGTTGTATCTTTCCCTGTTGGCTGAACTTTGTTTCTACCATATCCCGAATTTTGTGCAGAAAGGTTCATTACAGAACCTGAAAGCACAAGCAATAACCCGCCTAAAAAAAACTTTTTCATACACACATTTATTGAAGAGTAAACGAAATATTTTGATCTAATTTCCTGGTACCACCGGGACCATTCACTTTTATTTCATCAATGATAACAGTAGAACCTGACTGTAACCTTTTTATCAAGGCCTGGGCTTCTGCATTGAAATAAGGACCGGTCACCTCAACATACCCAAAACCACTTTCTTCAAAGCCCTTACCTGTACAAACTATTGTAAAGGAAATCACATCATACTTAACCCCTTCAAATACAAAGTCCCTTAATTCTGCGGCTACGCCTTTCTGTACCCTGAATACATTTGCGGCCATGTTACCTCCACCAGCTTTGCCACCAACGGTAGCTAATGGATCGGGGACCCTTTTTATAGGTATAGTGATCTTTTGGATATGTTTCCCATCAGATGCTGTAACAACGGCAGCTCCTAATTTTTCGGGACGTACCAGGTATTGTCCAGGGCCCACTTTTGTGGTTTTTGTATCAGGTGCATCTACGGTTACATTTACTTTTTCATCTCCTCCTCCGCCACCGCCGGTTACATTTAAAGGGTTATCCAATCCCATGTAGAAAACCCTTGTTTTATCGGTCGATACAACCAAACCTGATGGTACCCCTACTGTATATTTTACTTCTTTTTCAACTGTGGCAGTGGTGCCATCAGGTTTCAAAAATGAGATACGTACTTTTTTGGTATTCGATCCTGAATTACTAACCGTGGTTTTGTATTCAGCGGAACCATCCGGTTTAAGCGCAACATTTGCGCCATCTATAGTGATGTTTGGTTTGGCTGCTTTACTAAAAGCACCTACACCGGCAGTGATTATAAGTTCCTCACCCGGCATCAGGTATTGTGAGTTGGTTCCGGCAAACGCCTGAAATTCATCGTAAATAATCTCTACTTCGCCTATTTCCTTATGGCAATATTCAACTACCTGTGCTTCACTGTTTTTAATATCATTCTGAAACTTACTTAATATGGTAATACTCGCCACTGTAGGTGTCATGTGAAAATAACCATAAGCCCACTCTGTGTTGGTTGCCTGGTTGTTGCTTTTGGGTATGGAAAGATCCAGTGGCAGGGTAGGGCCTACTTCTGTTTTTATAGCTGGATCAATAGCTAATAATTTTTGCTTAAACGTACTCAGTTTCTCAAACAATTCTTTTCCCCTTGCTTTCCCTTCCGGTGGTTTGGATATAAATAAGCGGGTGGACGCTTCCAGGTCATCTTCCTTATATTCCTCTTTACCGTCTTTTATCTTTACATCTGACTCTTTTTTCAGTTCTGCTTTTAGGGTTTCTATATAATTATAAACTTCATCAGCCAATTTTTTTGCTTCCAGAGCCTTAGGCATCCATATTTCAGCTTTCTCTTTTGTTTTGGGATCTTCTATTTTTCGCTGGAACGATTTGAATATATCTACATTCTTTTGTTCGGCAATACCGCTGGCAGTCATCAAACTGCGGTCAACTGTTTTGAAGGCGTTCAATATTTCGGCAGATACATTCAGTGCCAACAGTGCGGTAAGCACCAGGTACATGATGTTGATCATCTTTTGCCGCGGCTCCTTGGGTAGTGACATTCTCGCTTATATTTTTAAAACATTCCTTTTTTACAAAATAGGTTTTCTTTGCCCGTATCAAGTCTCGGTTATTATCTTCCCTGCATAGCAGTAAGCATATTACCATATAGTTGGTTTAACTTACCCAAGTTGTTAGCCAATGCAGCAATCTGCTCTTTTGCTTTTACAGCATCATCCGCACTGCTGGCCATGGCACTGGAAGCCTGTGATAGTTTACCGTAGAATTGGTTTAATGCTTTCAGGTGATTATTGCCTTCCTGTAATTCCAGTTCGTAAATAGTATTTAAAGACGCTAAATTTTTATTGAGCGACTGCATCTGCACATGAAACTGTTTAGAACTATCCGAAGCACCATGGAAACCTGCCAATGAATGGCTTGCGGTATCGGCTGCATCTTTAATACCGGAAAGTGCAATAGTTGCTTCTCTTGCTTTAGCAGAAAATTCATTGGTAGATTTTGCTACTTCGCTGATATCTGATATCTGCGCAACGGTTGTATTTAATTTTTGGAAACTGGCACTCAGCTTGCCAAGGCTGTCGGGATTAATATTGGCATTTTCAAACATATTATCCAATGTATTTAAAGCAGTATTCCCTTTATCTTTGCCCTTAATATGCACTTCATGGTCGTCAATGGCTGGGTAAATCAGGTATAAAAGACCATAGCCCAGAAAGATGATAGCTTCCACCGTTAAGCCCACTTTCAGCATAAAGTCTGCAATATCAGAGTGCAACAGTTTTTGCAAAGCACCGTAGATAACTACTGCAGCGGCAATAGATACGAATACATCAAACCATTTAGAAATTTTAGGAGGAATTGCAGCTGCCATTTTTCTGTTTTTTAATTTTTTAAAAATTACACTCGTACGTTGATCCACTAATTCGGGCCAACTAATGTTTTACTCAATGAGTTCAATGAAATAAAGGTTAGGACCGATTGATTATTTTTTCATTTTAGGAGCTAAGTCAATCACACAACGGAAACCAATATATGATTTAGCCGTGTCCTGATACTCATAATTTCTGGTACTTACCTGCAGGAAATAAGCAACGTCTTTCCAACTGCCTCCACGCACTACCTTACGTTTCTCACGGGGTTTGTCGGAATCTTTTGCTTCATACCTGACATCAGGACTCATATCAGCCATAAAGTTGTATGCACCTTCGTAAAAATATGAACCCGTCCACTCTGCAACATTACCTGCCATATTAAATAAGCCATATTGGTTGGGCCAATAAGCGTTGGCCGGTACTGTATAAAAACCGCCGTCTTCGGCATAGTTACCACGGCCGGGTTTGAAGTTCGCCAATAAGCAACCTTTTTTATTTCGCAAATAAGGGCTTCCCCAGGGGAACATCGAATTGGTTAGTCCGCCACGAGCGGCATATTCCCATTCGGCTTCACTGGGTAAGCGATAATCCCCATCAACCGCCATTTTCTTTTTTTCGAGGTATGCATTCTGGATATGTGTTCTCCAATGGCAGAAAGCCACTGCCTGTTTCCAAGTTACACCTACCACCGGATACTTTCCGAATGATGGATGGGAAAAATATCTTTTGGTCATCGGTTCATTATAAGAATACGAGAAATCCCTTATCCATACCAAAGTGTCCGGATAGATTGGTTCGTCGCCCCGTCTGATAAAATTATTTTTGGGCAGGTTGGCATTTTCTCTCTTGGCAGCAGCTGTGAGGTCAAAATATTCAATACGGTATTTGATTTTCGCAGGATCAATCTCGGGCCTTCCATATAACCTGTTATCAGGTGCCAGGTTTAGCTCATTCATTTTTTCAATCGTACTTCGGTCATATTTAATGGTAGCCACTTTTTTCCAGTCAACTGCCATCGTATCATCCTGTTTATTGATGCCCTGTCCGAAAAGTATCTTAAATGCGAGAGAATCCCTCACCCAGTTTACAAACTGGCGGTAATCGTCATTGGTGATTTCTGTAGCGTCCATCCAGAATCCGGGAATGGATACCTGGCGGTTACGTGTGGTGTAGTTATAACTTATATCCTCATCACTAGGACCCATATGAAAAGTTCCTGGCGGGATATACACCATATTACGCGGCGGATTCATGCTCTGCCTGGCAGTTGGTGCTACTCCATGTAATTGGCCATCATCTGGAAGTCCCTTGGCTTTGCCACCTTTTTTAAAGAAGCAGGATGCCAGGGTTAATGACATAATAACAACAATTATGGTAGTTCTATAACCTTTCATGTAAGAAACTGATTTATGACAGTGACAAATATAAGTTTTCCATCGGCAGTTGTGCCGATTTTGCATTTTTGTTACAATAAATTTAATGCGTTGCGTAAAGATAATGTCGATACTACAAAATTAAGGTCGGTTTACTACAAACAATCCTATTAGAAATGGGGCTTGATGCCACGGTCATAAAAGGCAAATTAGTTTATAGTTTGTTACACATTTGCTAAAAGCGCTTCTACCGATAAAAATGGGGCTAAACAGGCATAATTCTTACATAAATAGAATGCTGTTACACCTCCATCAGGCATATTCTTTCCAGCTAATAACGGGAAAAAATGAGAATTAGTTTCCTCTGCCTGAATAATCTTATTGGGTATAAACCTATGCAATACAGGACACAGGAAATCCCTGGCCCGCTGCCCGGTAATAACAATTTCAAACATGCCCTTAGTTACCGATTGTAAAGCCATTGCCCATACCCCGAAAGAACCGGGATGTTTTACAATTGCCTTGCCCAAAGAACCCAGTAAATCGCGGCAATGTTCAGCCCATTGTCTCTGATCAAAAACAATGGAGAGATATAATAAATTATGCACCATTACTGCATTCCCGCTGGGTACAGCGCCATCATAAACTTCTTTTTTGCGAACGAGCACATCAGTTTGTTGTTGGTGGGTATAGAAGAAGAACCCCGTATCCACCTCCACAAAATTTTCTATAACCCATTCTGTCAATACCTTTGCTTTCTGCAGGTAATCGCCAGTTCCTGTTATTTCCTGGAGATGTATGTACGCCTGAACCAGGTAGGCATAATCATCTAAAAAAGCAGGTATCCTGGCCTGGTTGTTTTTGTAGGTATGGTACCAATGACCGGATATACCCATAAACTTTGCTTCAAGAAACTGCATATTCTGAACGGCTTTTTCCCGGTAAGCAGTATCGCCCAGGGCTGCAAAGGCTTTGGCGTAAGCGGTATTCATAAGTGCGTTCCAGCCTAATAGTATCTTATCATCCAATAAGGGCCTGATCCTTTGAGCCCTCCTGTTAAGTAATTTTCGACCTGATACGAGGAGTATTTCTTCCAGTTCCGATTCAGTCATGCCTTGTTTTTGAGCAAATGTTGCCAGTGGTTGCTGTATGCGCAGGATATTGGTATGTTCCCAATTACCCTGGTCTGATACATCGTAAAAGGCAGCAAAAAGAGTGGCATCCGCACCTAATACCTCCTTTATTTCATGTTTTTGCCAGGTATAAAATTTACCTTCAATCCCTTCGCTATCGGCATCCAGTGCGCTGAAGAAACCTTTTTCTTCGCTCATCATTTCACGCTCAATAAAAGCAATGGTTTGTCGGATGGCCCTTGCATATTGCGGTTTGGCGGTTAGCTGGTAGGCTTCGGCCATAACGCTCACCAACAAGGCATTATCATATAACATTTTCTCGAAATGAGGGGCCAGCCACTCGTTATCTGTACTGTAACGGGCAAAGCCGCCTCCGAGCTGGTCATAAATACCGCCTTCAATCATCTTGTCTAAACTTAATAATGCCTGTGTAAGCGCCGTTTCATCTTTCGTAAAATGATAATGCCTTAACAGGTACTGGATAGAAAAGCTTTGTGGAAATTTTGGGGCCTTTCCAAAGCCACCCAATATGGTATCTGCGTTATTGAGAAGGCTTGCGGCAATGGTTGCCAACTGCTCATCGTAGAAGAAAACTTCATTATCAGTTGATCCTGGTGACTGCAAACCGAAGGCATTGGATGTAAGCAGGTGCTGAGTAAGGTTCTCTGCCTGGAGCAGAATTTCTTCTTTTTTCTCCCGGTAACCTTTATATACTCCTAATAAAACTTCTTTCCAACTTGAGCGGTTAAAGGCCCTTTCGGATGGAAAATAGGTGCCGCCAAAAAAAGGTTTTGTTTCTGGCGTTAGAAAAACATTCAGCGGCCATCCTCCGCTTCCTGTCATGGCCTGCACGGCATCCATATAAATATGGTCAAGGTCGGGCCTTTCTTCCCTGTCTATTTTTATATTGATGAAATACAGGTTCATTAAAGACGCGGTAGCTTCGTCTTCAAAACTTTCCCGTTCCATTACATGGCACCAGTGGCAGGCAGCATAGCCAATACTTACCAGGATGGGTTTGTCTTCTTCTTTTGCTTTTTGCAAAGCTTCTTCACCCCATGGATACCAGTTTACAGGGTTATGGGCATGTTGAAGCAAGTAGGGGCTTGATTCGTCAATGAGGTGGTTGGTATATTTGTGAGGCATAAAAAGTAACTGTTGTTAGTGGGACGGCCTTATGACCACTTATGGCAAGTTAGCTGTAAATAAAAAGCCCCTCATGTAAGGGGCTCTGAATATTTTGGAATGCCTGGTTTTTATTTTTTTACGTTTGAAGCACTTAATAGAAACTGGTCTAAAGCAGATACCATACTGGGTTTTTGGGGTGAAGGTACCTTAATCTCTAATTTCATACCCGCATCTTCAACTGCTTTTGATGTGTTGTTGCCAAAAGCACCGATAACTGTGCCGTTCTGTTTAAATCCGGGGAAATTATCGTAAAGACTTTTTACGCCGCTGGGGGTAAAAAAACATATCACATCAAAGTCTTTTTTGTTGAGAACTTCTTTGATATCGCTACTGATCGTTCTGTACATAAAACCAAGCTGGTACTCACATTTATTGGTTTTAAGCCAGTTAACGATCTCATTATCCTGCTGGTTTTCGCTGCACACATATAAGAACCTCTCGTTCTCTTTGTGTTTATTGATCACATCAAACATGCTTTTATTTGTACCATCGGCACCATAAAACACTTTCCGTTTGCGGTAAAGAATGAATTTCTGAAGATAGAGGGCCACTGCTTCGGTAATACAGAAATACTTCGTATCCTGCCCGATGGTCACTTTCATTTCCTCGCACATACGAAAGAAATGGTCAATGGCATTCCGGCTGGTAAACATTACCGCAGAATAGTACATGATATCAATCTTTTGCTTGCGGAAATCCCTGGCCGCAATACCCTCTAGCTGAATAAACGGATGAAAGAACAATTCTACATTGTATTTCTTTTCCAAATCAAAATAGGGCGATTTATCACTCTCCGGCCTAGGTTGGGAAATTAGAATTCTTTTGGCTGCTTTGGCAGTAACTGAATTTTTTGACCCGTTTTTTAACATGCTTCTAATCTAAGATTGTGCAAAATTAAAAACTTCCGGCAATATAATTGATCAATCCTTTATAAATCAATAAAAGAGGAAGTACTTCGACAGCACAAAGGTATATAAAAAAATGTAAGGGGTTCACTTTCAATTTATTCCGAATAGTTCCAAAGGAAACGAGGTAACGATATACATACATAAGGGCTATCAGGCCAAAAGAAACGGTAACGCCTACATTTACCACTTCAAATTGAGCAAAAGACAAGATTAGAAGGAAGGGGATAAGTAAAACACCCATTACTTTATTAACCATAAAAACTAGGAATATATAAGACCCGGCAGCTTCCTTTGTGTTAAATACCCAACCTGCAAAAAGCAGGAAAAGGTATTTGCCCAGGTAAACAAATATCAAAAGAACGGCACTAAACAGGCTTAGCCACCAAAACGATACCTGTGTCCAGTTATAATATTTTATTAATAAGCTGATATATAAGCCGGCACTGATAAAAAAAAGCAGGTTAATGAACAGGGAAGCCAGGTTATCCTGCAAAAGCTGTTCGCGGGTTTGCTTTTGGCGAAGCGAGGTTTGGAAAAACAGTAAAAACAGGTTCCTGAAATATTTTGAAAACAAAACCCGGATAAATGCCAGGAAGAAAATAACCCCGGCCATCAAATAGAAGAGATCATCCTTTGATTCCTGCCTGCGATAATCAATGACCATAAAAGCCGGCTTTGCATATAAGGGAAGGTAAGGGTGCGTCTGGTATCTTTGATAGGTACTAGTATCGTATACCGGTAAAGCCACTGCACGCAGGGATGTCTTTTTTAATGAATCGGCATAAAGGCTATCCCGCAAAATTTTGGCCCGCCGCAGGCTGTACGTATGCAATGAGGAATCGGGGGTTTTTAGCACTTCACTATCCACCACCCATTTTTTTACCGGCTGAGTATGGATAACAGGTGGACTAATTTGCCTGACACGCGAAGACTCGGCTTTATTAACTGAGTCGGACTGGCCAAAACAGTTAAAAGAGCCACCTATGATGAAAAGTATCAGGATAAGATTTTTCAAGCCGGTGATTTATGGCAAAAATATTGAAGTAACGTGATTAATCGTTCGTGTTCTTAAAGAAGCTGCCGTCTGCCGTTCCATAAAGACGGTTAGCATTACTTTTGCTGCACTTTCCTAACCGCAACGATTCATGGCAGGCATCTATATTCATATCCCTTTCTGTAAAAAAGCCTGCCATTACTGTAATTTCCATTTCTCCACCTCACAGCAACAAATGCCTGAGATGGTGAAAGCGATTGGCAATGAAGCAACCATCCGTCAATCTTATCTGACAGAAAAAGTAGACACTATTTATTTTGGCGGTGGAACACCTTCTATACTGACGAAAGACGAAGTAAAAAGAACGATTGAGCGTTTACGAGAATTATTTGAAGTGGCAGAAGATGCAGAAATTAGTTTAGAAGCCAACCCTGATGATATTACAGAAGACAAATTAATAGGATGGAAAGAAGCTGGCATTAACCGCCTGAGCATTGGTATCCAGTCTTTTTTTGAGGAAGATCTGCGGTGGATGAATAGGGCTCACAATGCAGAACAGGCATTGGCATGTATTGAACTGGCACAAAAAAAAGGGTTTACTAACATTTCCATTGACCTTATTTACGGAACGCCGCATTTAACAGATGAGAAGTGGAAACTGAATGTTGCCGCTGCACTTGCATTACACATACCACATCTATCCTGTTATGCATTAACGGTAGAACCTAAAACGGCATTGGCAAAAATGATCGCTACACATCCATCAGAAAATGTGGATGCTGATAAACAGGCAAGGCATTTTTTATTACTAACACAATGGTTATCAGATGCAGGCTTTGAACATTATGAAATTTCGAATTTTGCAAAGCCGGAGTTCCGCAGCAGGCACAACAGCAGTTACTGGCAGGGCAAGCCTTACCTGGGGCTCGGGCCATCGGCACATTCATTCAATGGTGCAGGTAGACAATGGAATATAGCCAATAATACCTTGTATTTAAAAAGCCTGGAAAAAGGTATTGTTCCTTTTGAAGCGGAAGTATTAACCGCAGCCCAACAGTTGAATGAATATATTATGACCAGCCTAAGAACCATTGAGGGCATATCTATGAAACGTGTGACAGAAAGCTGGGGAAATGAGAAACAAGCAAAACTCATAAACACTGCACATAAACATATTTTACGGGGCCACCTTGTTTTGGTAAAAGATATTTTACAATTGAGTGCTGAAGGTAAATTTTTAGCAGATGGGATTGCGGCGGATTTATTTACGGATCAATAAAAAAACTTCTGCTAAAGACACATCAATCCACATTGATTTTAATTTGCGTTTCTGTGCTGAAAAAGATGTTTAATATGTATGTTAATCGTGATTAAAGACACAATGAAGGTATTAAAGCCAAAGTGGAATCACCATGCTTTCTAATGGCTGTTGCGGTGCCTGAAAAATCTGCGCAAAATCGTTACGGCTATTATCGCAGTAATCATTATAAGCATAGTGCCGGAGGTTAATATGGTAAATGAAAATGGCATTTCTAAAGCTACCACTTTTCTATTCTAAAAACCCTTCTATTTTCTTAAATCCTTCGGCTGCGGGGAGGTGCTCCCAAAGTATTTCGAAAATGGTTGCAGCAATCGGCATTGAAGCTTTTACCTGTTCATTGGCTTTATGGATACACTTACTTGCATTATAACCTTCCGCCACCATATTTAACTCAAGTTCTGCCGATTTTACTGAGTAGCCTTTACCTATCATATTTCCGAAAGTCCGGTTGCGGCTGTAAAGCGAGTAACACGTAACCAGAAGATCCCCCAGGTAAACCGATGCGGCATAGTTAACAGAAGCATGCTGGGCATCGCTCACTTTACGCAAAAAGCCTACCATCTCATTGGAAGCATTGGCTATGTAAACGCTCAAAAAATTGTCGCCATATTCCAATCCGTGTGCAATACCGGCACCGAGGGCATAAATGTTTTTTAGTACTGCTGCATATTGAACACCCCATATATCATTGTTGACCATCGTATTCAGGTATTCTGTTTTAAAATGGGAAGCGATTATACCTGTAGTGGTTTCATCCATGCCTGAAAAAGTGAGGTAGGATAATTTTTCGGATGCCACTTCTTCTGCATGACAGGGGCCAAGTACTGCAAAGTAATCGGACAATGTTATCTGGAAACGCATGGCCAGGTAATCGTTAAGCAATTGGTTTTCGCCGGGCAGCATACCTTTTACCGCAGAGATGATTTTTTTTCCTTTTAGTGCACCAGCCGGTAATTGCATTAATACATTTTCAACATAGGCCGAGGGTACGGCTATAACAAGTGCATCGGACTGCGATACAACTTTTTGTATATCGTAGCTTAAATGAAGCTGCGACTGGTTGAAGTAAACGGCACTTAAATAATGCGGGTTATGCCTGCGTTTTTCTATATACCTGATGGTATCGTTATTACGCACCCACCAAAAAATGGTATTACCGTTATCTGTGAGGATCTTAGCCAGTGCTGTGGCCCAACTTCCGCTTCCGATGATTCCAAACTGCATGGCAGGTCGTTTGATGATTTCTACAAACATACGAAACGGCCTTCCTTTAAAAAAACAGGCAGCAGGTTACACCTGCCGCCTGACGGATACAGCCTCATAGGAATTAATCTTTTTTCTTATCATCGAACAGCTTTTCCTTAGCAACAATGGTAACCAGATTACCATCTTTCAAAGTTTTACTTACGATGGAATAAGGGCCGGTAATCACTTCATCGCCCTGTTTTAAGCCTTCAAGTATTTCAATATAGTTAAGGTCCTGGATACCTGTTTTCACTTTCACTTTTTTAACGGTGTTATCTTTCTGCAAAACAAATGCAACTTCTTCAATATCATCATCCGCAGAAGTAGATTTTACAGTGGTTTGTTCAGATTTTTTATCATCTTTCTTATCTCCTGAAGCCTTATCATTTTTCTTATCGCGGGTAGTAACAGCATTCAATGCTACGGATAATACATTCTGTTTTGTTTTTGTCTGGATATCAGCACTGGCACTCATTCCCGGGCGGAAAGGGAACCCTTTGTTTGCTGAAAGCAGGTCGGCGTAACTGGAAAGTAGTAAACGAATATGTACTTTATAATTAGTTACTTCT
>JAYSXR010000393.1:0-2330 GCA_043717145.1 Chitinophagaceae bacterium
CCCAATCCACAAACGTTTTTTTCCGTCCTCGGCTACAAATCTTATGTCACTGCTTCCGAGAGAAGTACTGTCGCCGGCAATGGGTATGTAGTGTTTAAAGCCTTCTTCTTTTTCGTTTAACCTGTACAATCCAAATTGATTTGATGGCCTGTCACCAAGCCAGATGGTTCCATACAAGTCCTGGTAAAAAACACCGATTTGTTTGTTGGTAAGCGAAGCCGGTTTTTTATCATCTGGCACAAAACTTTTTAGCATACGGCCGGTATTTTTATCCAAAACGAAAACACCTACATTATTAATGGATACCCACAGTCGTAATTGTTTATCAGGAAAAATAAACAGGCATTCGTTCCTTTGTTTCGGGGTATAGAAGAAGCGTTTGAAACTGCCTGTTGCTTCCTGGAAAAGGTTCAGCCCGTTTCGGGTGCCTACCCATATTTTGCCGTCTGCATCTTCCTGTATGGCAGTGACTGCATTGTTGCTGATAGAGATAACACTGGCAGCATTATTTTTGAACACCTTAAAATTTCCGGAACCAGGTTGGTACAAGGCAAGCCCGTTGGCGGTACCTACCCACATCCTTTTTCTACTGTCTTCAAATAAATAAAGAATGCTGTCAGATGGCAATCCATTGGGTTCATCCTGCCGGAAACGGTATAGCTCCATTTGTTGTTTTTTGGGATCCTGCTTATACAGGCCGGGGCGGGTGGCCAGCCATAATAAACCTGTACGGTCATACAAAGACCAATAGGGATAGGGTGTTTGAGTCAATGGATTTGTCGGCAGGTTGAAATTGTAATCGTAAATGCTGAATTTTCTTGTGGCCTGTTGATACTGTATAAAAAATGGCTCTGTTCCTACTGCAACTAGTGACTGGAATAATATGCGATCCTTATTCTCAGCCATGGGTATAAATTCCACATTTCCCATTACCCCTTTGTGGAAAGGAAAAGCATTACTGCCATATCGAAATATTTGTATTTGATTTAAACGGGTAGCAATTAAGGAAATACTTCCGCTTGCATGACTCAACCAATATTGTCCTTTTACATCTTCAAGGGCATAACTAACAGAATCTGCTATCCCGGCATCATTTCCCGGTTGATGCTTATAACTGTTTATGACTTTTCGGGTTCGGCTATTCATGATATACAATCCGTGGCTACCTGTGAGTAACAAACGATTTTCTCCGCCCTTTGCCAGCTGCCTGATGGTATCAGATATGCCTGATTGAGTAAGGTTCTTCCCGGCAGGAACAATGATTTCGAAAATATCTTTTTGGCGATTCAGTTGCCGGAGATTCTTTTTGTCATCCAGCGTCCATATAATGCCGGATGATTCCACTGTACCGAATTTATTTAAATAACGACTTTCGGCATTTATATCGGTAACAGGGAAGCGCTTTATGATACCGGTAGCTGGATTTAGCCGACAGATATAATACTTGCCATTTAAAAAGGAACCATTCTTAAACCAAATGTTCCCGCCAGCATCTTCAAATAAAAATACATTGATATCCGTGCCATCACTTTTGGCACCATTACCAGCAGGATAAAAAGTGCGGAACTTTTCGGTCACGGGGTCAAAGGAACTAATAGCCGCATCTCCAGAAAATTCACCAATCCATATTTTACCATCCTGTGCTTTTAATAAACCACCGAGAAGATTTCCCAGTTTATAATTGGTTAAATCTGTTTTATCACCGGTGGCTCGAAATACTTTAAAATGATACCCATCATACTTCACCAGGCCATTTTGTGTACCAAACCAAATAAAGCCCTGGTTATCCTGAAGCGGGGTAATGGCAACTTCTTCCGGCAAACCTTCCGGCACACCGTAGCGTTCAAATGGAATTTTTTGTTGCTGGGCAATACATAGTACAGCAGTGAAAGCAAGCAGGATACTGAGCGATAGTTTTTTTATCATTGCTTTATTTGAAAAGGTAATTGAATAGTAAACTCCGTGCCCTCATTTTCTTTGGTGTTAACAAGCAGATTTCCCCCATGCGCCTTCACAATATCATATGCCAAGCTCAAACCCAAACCTGTTCCCTGCCCCGTGGGTTTAGTGGTAAAGAATGGTTGAAATATTTTGTCCAAAACTTTTTGCTGAATGCCATTGCCGTTATCCGTAACTTTTATTTCTACTTTATCATTTATCTTTTTTGTACTGATTGAAACAGTTGGTTCATATTTAACCGCTGCTGGGGTTGCAACCGCCGACAGGGTTTTTTCATTCACCGCATAAAATGCATTGGTAATTAAATTTAAAATGACTCTGCCAATATCTTGCGGAATGATATTGATATTACCGATGGTTTCATCATAATC
>JAYSXR010000394.1:0-20589 GCA_043717145.1 Chitinophagaceae bacterium
GCCCTTTCGCGCAAAGCCGGAGACGACAGCCTTGCAACATGGACACAAATAGCAACGCCCGCAGCTTCGGATTCTGTTTATTTGGATATGAATGTGGATCCGGCCATTTCTTATGCGTATAAAATACAGGCGGTGGATAAGGGTGCCTTAAAAAGCAGATTCTCCAATGAGCGTTCCTATAAAGCTCCGGCGAAAGCGGCGGCGAAAGTTAAGTTACTTTCCAACCTGAATGCATACACATCGCGCGGTGAAAAAAAATACATAGAGCTGAACTGGAATATTAATAAAGAGATGGCAGAAAATATCCGCGAGTTTTGGGTATATCGTGTAATGAATGGAAACGAAGCGGAGATCGCGTTACAATCAGTGATCCCCGGTAATGCGAGGGTATTCGACGACGATGATGTTCACGAAAACACGCGGTATACATACTATATCAGAGCTATGTATAAAACAGGCGGCAGCAGCGATCTAGAGAAAATAAACGTGGATTATTAAACCACTGTTTGTTAACCGCTGCAACGTTTGAGAACTTATTTAAATAAAACGCCCGAGTTCTCGGACATAAAAAAAAGATCCAAGCCGAAAAAATATTATATTCAAAAAACCGGATTATCCACGTTAAAGAACCAGAATAATTTTTTTTGCTCGATCACATGAAACCTATTACTGGTAAGGGTTTCGAAGGATTTTTTAAATTTCATCCCGTTCTATTCTTTAAATGGATAATTAAGCGTGAATACGGGGACGTAATTTCTTCTGAAATCCTTGATGGATAAGGATTTCAGAAGAAATTAAAATAAAAAAAGGAAAGGTTAAATAACCTTTCCTTAGCAGTTGCCCGACCTGGATTCGAACCAAGACAAACTGTACCAAAAACAGTTGTACTACCATTATACTATCAGGCAATCCGTTCCATTTGGTTCCTAAAAAACCGGAATCGGCTGCAAAAATAGGGTTGCACCCCAATTGTTCCAAATTTTTTCACTATCCGTATGATAATTAGGACAAATCTTCCTTCTCCTTCAATGCTTTAATCAAGTCTAAAGCTTCTGCCACCACATCACACATTATCGTAATTAACGATCCCGGTTTGGCATGTTCATACGCAAACATGATGGCTTCTTTTTCATTATAAATGATGTCAATCGGAATATCCCTGGTTTTGGTTTCATTGATGCCCTCGACAAGCAAGTTTACAATTTCCTCTGCACTGCGGCCCCTGAGGTGTTTATCCTGACGAATAATAATCTCATCAAATGACCGCCCCGAAATACGACCGAGTTCCCTGATATCATCATCCCGTCTGTCGCCAGTACCACTGATAATGCCCACTTTTGGACTGCCATCTATCTTTTTAATAAAATCACATAATAATTCCAGTCCTGCGGGGTTATGGGCAAAATCAACCAGAAATTTAAAATGCTTGAAATCGAACAGGTTCAAGCGTCCCGGTGTTTGCGTAGGGGAGGGCACAAACGTGCTCAATGCAGTACGTATGTCTTCAATGGTAATTTCCTTGAACAAGTACGCAGCCAGCATGGCAGGGAGGGTATTCATCACATTATGTAAAGCTTTACCGCCGTAAGTAATGGGTATCTCACTTACTTTCATCACCCGTATTTTCCAGGTACCTTTTAAAATGGATACATAACCGTTTTCATATACGGCTGCATAGCCACCTTTTTTACAATGTTTTTTTATACGCGGATTGTTTTCATCCATACTGAAGTACGCAACATTACAGGTTAATCCTTTGCGCATATCATATACCAGATCATCTTCCGCATTCAGAATGGCAAATCCATGGTTAAACGTGGTTTCAGGTATTACCGCTTTGGCCCTTGCCATCTGCTCCAGGCTATCTATACCACCCAAACCAAGGTGGTCTGCAGTTACATTTGTTACGATACTTACGTCACAGTTTTGAAAAGCCAGTCCGGCTTTTAGTAAACCGCCGCGGGCACATTCCAGCACGGCAAAATCAACGGTTGGATCGCGCAGTACAAATTTTGCACTCAATGGGCCGGTACAATCCCCCTTCATCATCATCTGATTTTGAATGTAAACCCCATCACTGGTAGTAAAACCTACTTTACGGCCTGCTGTTTTGCAAATATGTGCGGTTAAGCGCGTGGTAGTGGTTTTACCATTGGTGCCGGTTATGGCGATGATCGGGATGCGCCCGTCGGACCCTTTGGGAAAGAGCATATTAATCACAGGCTCGGCTACATTGCGCGGTAAGCCTTCTGCCGGATCAATATGCATGCGGAAACCGGGTGCGGCATTTACTTCCAGCACCGCACCGCCATTTTCATAAACAGGGGTGCGAAGATCGGCCGCCATAATATCAATACCACAAATATCGAGGCCGATAATTCGGGCAATCCTCTCAGCTAAAAAAATATTTATAGGGTGTACTTCATCGGTTACATCGGTAGAGGTGCCGCCAGTGCTGAGGTTGGCAGTTGTTTTTAATAAAACCAATTCGCCCTTAGGCGGAACCGTTTCTAAGGTGTACCCGATATCATCCAGCATTTTCTGACTGGAATGATCAATCGTTATTTGAGTGAGCACTTTTTCATGGCCATAGCCCCGGCGGGGATCTTTATTGGTTTCATTTATTAACCATTGTATTGTGTTTATCCCATCTCCAATAACAGAAGCGGGTGTTCGCAAAGCGGCACAAATGAATTTATAATTGATCACCAATACCCGGAAGTCAACGCCCGTAATAAATTTTTCTACGATCACGCTTCGGCTGTATAACTTGGCCGATTCAAAAGCTTTCACAGCCTGTTCCCAGGTAGTAATATTGGTAGTATTGCCTTTGCCATGGTTACCGTCAATCGGTTTGATCACTAATGGATACTTGTATTTATCAACTGCTTCCCGCAAGCTTTCCTCGGTTCTCACAACGGTTCCGCTGGGAACGGGTATTTCTGCTGCTTCCAGTAAGTTTTTGGTTTCTTCTTTATCGCAGGCAATATCAACAGCAATATTGGAGGTGGTACTGGCAATAGTGGCCCGTATCCTTTTTTGATGAACGCCATAACCCAACTGCACCAGGCTTTGTTTGTTCAGGCGGATAAAAGGTATGCCCCGTTTGGCGGCTTCTTCCACAATACAGCCCGTGGACGGCCCCAGCCGGGTATTTTCCCTGATCTCCCTCAGTTGCTGAATATCATCCGACAGGTCATAATCAACCCCATCTACCAATGCCTGGGCAATACGTACAGAAGCCCTTGCGGCATATACACCTGCATCTTCCTCCATATAATTAAATACCACATAATATTCACCTGCCTTACCCGTGCCGCGGGTGCGCCCGAAGCCGCAATCCATACCGGCCAGTGTTTGCAGTTCAAGGGCAATATGTTCAATAACATGTCCCATCCAGGTACCTTCCTTTACCCTTTCAAAAAAACCGCCCGGTGTACCTACGCTGCAACGGTGTGCATACATGGAAGGGAACGGGACCTGCAATCTTTCTAAAAAACCATCAATCTCATTGGTGGGGCGTTGTTCCAGTTCTTCCAGGTCGAGTTTCATTTGTATCAGCTTTGAGCGCCGTACACTCCAGTAATTAGGGCCACGTAATATTTTGATTTCTTCGATCTTCATGGGTAGGGTTTGATAATTTGTGCATGCATTTGTTAACAAAGAGTACACGGGTTGCCTGACGATGAATATATTGCTTTTTCCTGTAAGGCCGACCAAATCAAAACGCTTATTTTTGTATGGAACCAAATTGGCAGGCATGCATATTCCCAAAGGAAAGCTGATAGCAATAGGTGGTGCAGAAGACAAAGGTACCGACTTTGAAAAAGGGCAAATATATCATAATAACCTTAATTTTTTTGAGTTAGGAATTCTTCGCCGTATTGTGGAAGAAGCGGGCGGTACCGCTGCCCGTATTGAGGTGATTACAACTGCCTCTACCATCCCGCATGAAGTGGGGGAAAATTACCTGAATGCATTTGGCAAGATCGGTTGTACAGACATTGGAGTGATTCATATCCGTAACCGGGAAGATGCTTTGCGCGAAGATTATATTCATCGTATTGGCAACTGTGCAGGCGTACTTTTTAGTGGTGGCAATCAATTACGCCTCTCATCTATTTTTGGGGGCACCCCGTTTTTACAGATTGTGAAGAGCAGGTATGAGCATGAAAACTTTGTTATTGCCGGAACCTCTGCAGGTGCGATGGCTATGAGCAATACCATGATTTATGAAGGCAATGCCACCAGGGCTCATTTAAAAGGGGAAGTAAAAATTGCCACCGGCCTCGGTTTTATGGACCAGGTAATCTTTGATTCGCATTTTGAAAAACGCGGCCGTTTTGCAAGATTGGCACAAGGCGTATCGGCCAATCCCTCTTGCATCGGTATCGGGTTGGGCGAAGATACGGGCATGCTCATCACAGAAGGCAACCGTATGGAAGCCATTGGCAGTGGCCTGGTAATTATTGTTGACGGACATAATATCCGCCACAGTAATATGGCTGATATTCCGGAAGGCAACCCGTTAAGCATAGAAAACCTGATCGTCCATTTTTGCGCAAAAGGGAATGGCTATCTGGTTAAAGAAAGGGAGTTTGTGGAACTGATGGGAACTTCCACCACACCTGTCATGAACGATGTTTATTAAATAAATTAAATTTCAATATGATGGATATGAACAAGCTTATTTTATTAGCCGTTTTTGTAACCTGTATGATCCTTATGTCTTTCAATTTTACTAAAAGGAAAAAAGTTGTTTTTTTTGGTGATTCAATCACCCAGGCAGGTATACGTGCCGGTGGGTATATCAAATTGATGGATACTATTCTTCAACAGGAAGGCTTGCAGGATAATTACGAATTGGTGGGTGCTGGTGTAAGTGGCGATAAAATATATGACTTGTATTTACGAATAGAAAATGATGTGTTAAAACAAAACCCAGATATTGTATTAATCTATGTTGGTGTCAATGATGTATGGCATAAAAGTTCCAGTGGCACCGGAACGGATTTTCCAAAGTTTGGAAAATTCTATGAAGCTGTTGTGAGTAAATTACAGGCGGCCGGAATTAAAGTGATTGTTTGTACACCTGCTGTTATCGGTGAACGAACTGACAATTCTAATCAACAGGATGGCGATTTGAATTTATATAGTAACTGGTTACGCAACTTCACCGAAATGAATAATTTACCGCTGGTGGATCTGCGCGCCGGCTTCCTGCGGTATAATGCAAAAAATAATCCCCAGAACAAAGAATCGGGTATGCTCACCACAGATCGAGTGCACCTTTCGCCCGCCGGAAATAAACTAGTGGCGGAGGAGATGTGGAAAGTGATAAAAACTGTGAAATAACTTGCCCATACTTTCCCCAAACTGCTGGTATAACTATTGTATTTCTTGGGTGACTATAAAACGTTTTTTATGAAAAAAATATTGATTGCTGCCGGGATTATTGGTGCAGCTGCTGCAGGTGTTATCTTGTATTTGAGAAACCGCAATCAGACATCCAGGTCAATGCATGATTTGGCAGATGTGGCAGGTGATACACATGATAATGTGCGGAAATACTTCAGAAAAGCCAGCAGGCAGGCAAAGCGCGATTATGAAGATGCGATTGCATAAATTATTTTATATCAGTGTTGTCACAATTGATTATTGTGATCACACTGCTTTTATCAGGTAATAATTTTTCTTCCCTTTTTGCACCAGTAAATACTTCTCCTGCAAAAGGTCGGAATTTAATATCTGGGTTTTTTCAACAGTTATTTTTTCCTTATTAAGGCTAAGTCCGCCCGACTGCCACATTTTTTTTGCTTCACCTTTACTGGAAAATATTTGTGTATCGGCAAGGAAAGTTATCAGATTATATCCTTTGTTTAATTCTTGTTTACTTATCTCTACACTTGGCACACCTTCCATCACCTGCAGTAATTGTTCCTCTGTAAGACTTTGTAATAAATCTGCTGTAAAATTGCTAAATAATATCTCAGAAGCTTTTACGGCAAATTCGTATTCAGCAAGGCTATGCACAAAACAGGTGAGTTCTTCTGCTATTTTTTTTTGTAAGATCCTTTCATGGAGCGCTGTTTCATGTTGCGAGAGTAAGGCTTCTATTTCGTTTTTGGATAAAAGCGTAAATATCTTTATCCATTTCTTTGCATCCTCATCACTTGCATTTAACCAAAACTGGTAGAATTGGTAAGGCGATGTTTTCCCGGCATCGAGCCAGATATTTCCTTTTTCTGTTTTACCAAATTTGCCGCCATCAGCTTTGGTAATCAAAGGGCAGGTAAACGCAAATGCTTCCCCACCGGCTTTGCGGCGTATCAATTCTGTTCCTGTAATAATATTACCCCACTGGTCGCTGCCTCCCATTTGTAGTTTACAGTTTTTGTTTTTGTAGAGCCAGTAGAAATCATATCCCTGAACCAGCTGGTAAGTAAATTCTGTAAAACTCATTCCTGTTTCGCCATCCAGCCGTTTCTTTACACTGTCTTTCGACATCATATAGTTCACGGTAATATGCTTACCTACATCCCGGATAAAATTCAGGAAACTGAAATCTTTAAACCAGTCGTAGTTGTTCACCATTTCTGCCGCATTTGGTTTTGTGGCAGAAAAATCGAGGAACCGTGCCAGTTGATTGCGTACACCTTCCTGGTTATGTTGCAAGACTTCTTCACTCAATAAATTCCGCTCTTCGCTTTTGCCGCTAGGGTCGCCAACCATACCCGTAGCACCGCCTACCAATGCGAAAGGTTTGTGACCTGCTTTTTGCAAGTGAACCAATAATAAAATAGGCACCAGGCTACCAATATGTAAGCTGTCAGAAGTAGGGTCAAAACCTATATAACCGGAAACCATTTCTTTTTGTAAAAGTTCTGCTGTGCCCGGCATAATATCCTGTATCATGCCCCTCCACTGTAATTCTTCAATCAAAGTCATCTGTAAGGGTATTTGGGCAAAAGTAAGGAAAGTCAGCCGTGAGTGGTGAGTAGTGAATGATCATAAAAAAAAACTCACCACTCACTACTCTCCACTCACTATTTTTGCTTTATGAAAACAGTAGGCGACGGTACCCGGGCACTCAATTTCTTTATAGATACCCTGATTATTTTCACCCTGGCTTTTTTCAGTTTCCATGGGTGGAACTGGTATGTGATGTACTGGGGGTATAAACCTTATAATTTCGGGTGGTTCTTTTTTTCGACAGTCTTCATTTATTATACTTTTTTTGAAGGAATATTTGCCCGCACACCTGCCAAATGGTTGAGCTATTCGAAAGTGGTTACCATTGCCGGAGAAAAACCCTTATTCGGCTGGATATTGGTTAGGTCCCTGGCAAGGATAACCATTATTGATATGTTTTTTATCCCTTTTCTTAGAGTGCCATTGCATGATTATATAAGTAAGACCCATGTGGTTGAAGTATAAGGAAATAACAGCTGTTCAGTAGTAGCATGCATTTTCGTAATCAGCCCTTAATATGTTAAAAAATAAATGCCCACACGAAAAATTATTTTTCTCGCATATCTGTTTAATAGGGTAATTATATGGTTTTATAATTTTCTGATAAAATCAGACAGAACTTCCCAAGAGGGTACTTCCCTGAAAGTTATTACGCGCTTACCAACTTTATTGTACAAAACTGTAAATGGAAACTTGCCTATCTTAAAATATCCGGGGATCAAAAAAGAATTTCCTTCCGTGCCAATTTTAATATTGGAGAACTCACCTAGCTTATAATCTTTATTAAATTGTTGCAGACTTTTTAATGGGAAATAAGAAACCATAATAATCTGTATTCCTATAAGATAGCCCATTTTAGCTCTCAGTGTGTGTATAAAATCCCTACAATGATCGCAATCCGGAGAAAAATAAATAAGCATCAAAGACTTATTTATTTCCAAATCTTTATACCCAAAATAACTTCCGTTTGTCAGTAAAATCTTAAACGGGGGTACGGCATTAGTAATGACTGCTAACTGCGCCAGGTTTGGCTTGTAGGTGGCCAGACAAAGCAGTAAAACAAATAGCCTCTTCATCATCAACAAGTAATCTTTTTGAAAAGTATTAAAAAAATATATGGTGCACCAAAAGATGCACCACAATGTAAACTATCAACTTGCTAACTATCAAAAATATTTATAATTTCAAAATCGGAAAGAGTACCAGACCGGATATTATTTAAAACAGCTTATCCTATGCAGGTCTCTTTCAATTATAATATATAATACCAGCACATTTGTGCTGGTATTATACAAAGCTTAATAACCTGGATTTTGTATTAAAGTAGGTTTGCCATCTTTTTGAGAGTTTAATATCTCATCTTGCGGAAGCGGGTAATAATTATTTTTTGCGGTAAATACCTTGCCTACCAAATAAGTTCTTTTATTAAACTTTCTGCCCGAAGGTTCAGTGCCTGGTACCGCTTCTTCCTGTACATATTTATTCAGAAATTTCTCCGCAATGCCCCAGCGAACCAGGTCAAAGAAACGATGCCCTTCCATGGCAAATTCCAGGCGGCTTTCCATGTAAACAGCATTCTTTGCAAAGGCTGCGCCATTTGCCACAAACGTTCCGGCAGGATAGGGCTCTACTTTGTAAGTAACAGCGGGATCCTGAACCGAACCTTTTTTGGAGCGGTTCCGTATCATGTTTACATAACTTTCTGCTGCTGTTAAGTTACCTAATTCCATTTCGCATTCGGCCAGCCATAAAATAATGTGAGATATTTTTAATAACCTGTAGTTATTGTTTACAGACCGCCTGTTTGTAGAATGTGTTGAGCTGTTTTCTTCAGCCAGGTAGTACATCCATTTTTTCCCTGTGTAGGGTCCGGCATATGCCTGATCGCGTATCCAGCTGGCACCTGGCATGGCGCCCCAATCTAGGAAATTTACACCTCTGCGCCCTACTGTCCAGTCTAATCGTGGATCAACAGGGATGGATTTATCCAAAGTGAAAGAACCGTTTGCACTGATGCCCTGATCGTTAGGCAGGTCAACTTGATTGTAAGAATCTAATGACCCGTCGGCCGATGCTCCAATCAATGGTAGACCTGTGGTGTTGTCAGTCTTGAATGCGTTAACCAGGTTTTGCGATGGTTGATAAAATCCGCAGCACCCTCTTCCCGGAGCTGTGGAAGAATAGGGCCAGTTAAGGTTGTCTCCTACATTACCATTATTACCAGTGGTACCATCATTCACAGAAAACTCTACCTCAAAAATAGACTCTGCATTATTGTTAGTTACGGACCTATAGTTGTCATGATAGTTGTCTACCAGTTTTTTACCGGAACCGGCCAGTACTTCTATGAGTAAGGCTTTGGCAGGAGCCCATTTTTTTTGAAACACATAAGCTTTCGCTAAATAAGCTTTTGCAGCCCATTGCGATGCCCTGCCTTTTTGCGATTGCACTGCCGGAAGGTTCTTGGCAGCAAAATCAAAATCTGCTTCAATATTAGGCCAGATATCTGCTGTATTGGGTATTTTGGTGGAATTTGGGTCATTCCTGTTGTATATCTTTTCATCAATATAAGGAACCTTATTCCACATTTTTTTTGCTTCAAAATGATAATGCCCCCTGAGAAAGCGGGCCTCGGCAACTACCTGTAATTTTTCAGCATCAGTCATGTCAGCAACATCTATGCTGTTGACTATTTGGATCACTTCATTACAGCGTGCAACCCCATCATATGAATGCTGCCATTTTCCAAGGAAGTAAGAATTATCTGCTACCCAGTTGTATTGTTCAATAAAGGATTGTTCCGGCTGATCCCCCGCATCTGTTCCTTTTACGGCATCACCACTTGAAATGCCTCCAAAAACATAATTTGAAATGGTAGATTGGCGACCAGTATTGCCCGCCCCTACACCATCTAAAAGCGAATAGGCACCAATTAATAAAGCAGTTACACCGTTTTTATTACTCAATTGCTCTATAGAAGCACGGCCCTGTGGCTGCACATCAAAGAAGCTTTTTGAACAGGAATAAAGCCCGACCAAAGCCCCTGAGGTTAATATGGTAAAAAGTATCTTTTTCATTCTATATAATTTTATGTTCATTTAAATCAAAGTCCTATACGTACCCCCAACAGGTATGATTTCGCAACCGGGTAAGCACCCTCATCAATACCCATATGTATATCTTGGTTGTTGTTTCCGGAACTTCTCAGGTTGATATCCGGATCGAGGCCCGTGTACTTGGTAATGGTAAATAGGTTCTGTCCCTGGATGTACAATTGTGCAGAACTCAAACCTATTTTCTTTAGTATAGAACCAGGAACAGTATAGGCTAACTGAATGTTCTTGATTCGCATATAAGACCCGTCTTCAATGAAGTAGGATGAAACCTGCTGGCTTGTGGCATCTCCGGAATTAAGGCGTGGTAATTTTGCATTATCTCCTGGATTTTTCCAGGAATTATACAGGATGTCCTTAGACCGGTTTCCCTGGAAAGTATTAAAGTCTGTCCAGTACCTTACATAGTTAAATATTTTGTTTCCCTGTGAGCCCTGTGCAAAAAGCGTAAGGTCCCAGTTTTTATATCCTACATTAATATTGAGCCCATATGTAAAATCCGGATGTGGGTTGCCAAGTATTGTCCGGTCTGCAGCCGTAATCACACCATCTCCATTCACATCTCTAAAATTAAATGTCCCTTCACGGGTATACGTTCCGAATTTAGGTGCTTTAGCTGCTTCACCTGCATCTCTTAGTACACCATCAACAATGTATCCGTAAAAACTGGCAATGGGCAATCCTCTTTGTGTTGCTGAGATTGCCGGCAAACGGGTACTGAACCCGAAGACTGTTGCATTTGGGTCATCATTAATTTTCAGTACTTCATTTTTATAATGGCTAAAACTCAACCCTACCTGGTAACGGAAATCCCTTCCCCTACTTCTGTAGTTAATGCTCAGGTCATATCCTTTATTCTGCATCTCGCCAATATTGGTATAGGGAATGGTGGCTGTACCAAATGTTCTGGGTCTGGCAACCTGGGTTAACATATCTGAAGTGATTCGGTTATACCAGTCAAATACAACTTCTAATTTATTATTCATGGTAACTGCATCAAAGCCGATATTCGTAGAAGTGGTTGTTTCCCATTTGCCACTGGGGTTACCAAACTGGGCATTGTCGAATCCACCTACAATAGAAGAACCGGTTCCATTAATATCGTACGCATTATTAGACGGATCGGATGAATAGAGTGTATAAGCATTGTATACGTTTGGTATTAACTGGTTTCCTGTTTTACCCCAGCCACCGCGGATTTTAAACTCATTCAGGAAAGTATACTTTCTCATGAACGCCAGCTCTGTCATACGCACCCCAACCGAAAAGGCCGGGAAAACTCCATAACGGTTGGCGGCAGAGAAACGGGAAGACCCATCGCGTCGTAAAGTAAAATCTGCTAGGTATAAGTTCTTGTAACCATAATTTATTTTGCCAAATTGTGAAAATAAGGCGGTTTTCGTTGCACCACCACCACTATTGCTTAAACCAGAAGCTGAGCCGGCGTCGAGATAACGGTAATTGATATCATCGAAGGCAAAACCACTGCGACTGGCAACAGTACCCACTGCATATGTAGTTACGGCTTCTGTTCCTACCAGAACATTAACGGTATGGTCACCAAAGGCCTTGTTATAGTTTAGCGTATTGAACCAGGTTAACGACCTGTCATAGTTATTAATAACATTTAAGCTGTTAGAATTTCTTGGTTCAGCTGCTTCAATATCGCGGTGAAAATATTCAGACCTGCTGGATTGATTAATTTCTGCACCGAAGCTGGTTCTTGCTTTAATGTTTTTTGTTATTTGTAATTCCAAAAAGGTATTACCAAAAAAATGCAGCCCTTTGGTAATATTATCTTTTTCGCGGTATAACCTGGCTAATGGATTGGGCGCATTTCCTAGGTTTACGCCCCGGCTGCCCGCAAAACCATTGTATGGAGAAGTATTGGTGCCACCCAATTCTGGAGGTCCGCCTGTGATATCAAATACAGGAATCATCGGGTGCACACGAATGGCAAACATGATGGGGTTGGATTCGTCGTTGTTAGTAATACCCTGTCTTTCATCATAGGAAAAAGTAAGATTTTCCCCGAAAGTAAACCTGCCTCTTGTGAATTCGGTATTCGCTCTAATGGAATAGCGTTTATATTTTGTGTATTGCAAAATACCATCCTGGGTGAAATAATTGCCTGAAATAGCATACTTGCCCGTTTTAGAGCCACCCGATGCACCCAGTTGATAATTAGCTATGCTGGCTGGTTTAAAAATAACATTTTGCCAGTCTGTACCTAGTTTATTTGCTTTAGTGATATTAAAAGCGGTCTTTCCTAAAAGGGGATCTGCGATGTCATTGGTGTAAGTATAATTCGCTGGAAGTGATCCAAAAATATTCGGATAAATATAATCTGCAATGGTTTGCTCTCCATTTGGACCAAACCTGTACTGGGCAGAGGGGGAGGTAACGGAAGGATTTTTTCCTGCGCCGATATCTGCGAGATACAGGTATTGGCCAAGCTCAGCGGTATTTAATAGGTCGAGCATTTTACCAGGCCTTTGCGACCCTGTATAATAATCGAATGTAATATTCGATTCACCTATCTTGCCTTTTTTGGTTGTTATAATCACTACTCCATTAGCTGCCCTTGCGCCATAAATTGACGCAGAAGATGCATCCTTGAGTATCTGCATGCTTTCAATATCATTGGGATTGATCTGGTTTAATGTTCCTTGGGTGGGAACGCCATCAATAATATACAAAGGGCTGTTGTTATTGATAGTGCCAAATCCGCGAATGCGCACCATGGTACCACCGCCTGGTGAATTATCGTTACCTACGTTCACACCGGCAGCACGCCCCTGAAGCATTTGTGTTACAGATGCGGCGGGCAGTGAAGTCAGTGTTTTGGCATTAATTACCGTTACCGCACCGGTAATATCTTTTTTACGTTGTGCAGAGTAACCGGTTACAACCACTTCTGTTGCCTGACTTTCGTCTTCTGCAAGTGCTACAGAAAGAGTGGTTTGTGAGCCAACTAAAATTCGTTTCGAGATAAATCCTACATAAGCAAATAAAATCTGATCACCAGGTTTTCTTACAGTAATGGTGAATTTTCCGCTAGGATCGGAGATGGAACTAATGTTCGCTCCAACAACAGAAATAGAAACACCCTGCACGGCTTGGCCTTTGCCATCTGTAACAGTACCGGAAATCTGTCGGTTCTGCGCCATGGCTGTCCAGCCAAGGGTAAGAAGCAATGCAAATACCATTACCACTTTGGTAAAGTACAATCGTTTTTTCATGAAAATGGTTTTAGATAATGATTGAAAAAAATAGGTTTCCTTACAGGCAATTAATATGCTTTGGGTATTAATAAAAGAAACCAATATTGGTTTCCGTCTATGATGGAGATGGCTTGAGATTTGGCTTTCTCATATGGCTAGCAGGTTTAATGGCAATAGCAAGATGAACGAATACTTCTTCCCTATACAAATGTAATGCTCACCTAAATTAACAACACATTTGCCTAAATTAACAAAAAGTTATATAAAAAATCATTATCAAACAAAAAAGGTATAAATATGTTTTATATGCCGTCCTGTGCATCTGGGCACTATCTAAGTGGCACTTGCTATTCTTGGCCGTTTTTTAAGAATAAGAATAGTAGCGGTTTTTTGGATATCCTTTTTTTTGATCTTTTTTGTTAAGGATTGAAAGCTTTGGGTTAATGAATTGTATACCCAGTGCTGGCAGTAATATTTTTTTATAATATCATGTAACTAAAGTAAAGTGATGATGGCATGTGTATACTGCGTAATGCTAAACATGTATAGTAAGAAAAAAATAAAATCCCGCCAGCTATATAATACAATCATTCCCTAAATCGCAACTCACCACGCACTGTTATATCTTAATTTTATCATTAAGTTCATTCTTTTTTTCGTACTTCGTATGCAGTAATCCGCATTTTTTATGGCTAAAATAGCAATCAATATAGCAACAGGCAGCTTGCAACAGGCCGAGATGATCGTAGGCATTGATCTGGGTACCACCAATAGTCTGGTAGCCATCATCCATCCCGAAAGCAAACAGCCCACCGCTTTACAGGAACACAATACCAGCAGCCTGGTTCCGAGTATTGTTCACTTTGATGAGCTTGGTAATGTTATAGTTGGGGAGGAGGCTAAACAATATTTAGAAACCGATCCGCAGCATACCATTTTCAGTACCAAACGATTGATGGGCAAAAGTTATAAAGACATTAGCGCAAACGCAGATTTTTTGACGTATAAAGTGATAGACGATGATACAGACAGTCTCGTAAAAGTACAGGTGGGTAACCGATTTTATTCACCTGTAGAATTATCTTCTTTTATACTCAAAGAACTAAAGCAAAGGGCAGAACATATTTTGAAAACCCCGGTAAGTAAAGCGGTCATTACCGTACCGGCTTACTTTAATGATGCACAACGGCAAGCCACCCGTGATGCCGGTAAATTGGCCGGCCTCGATGTATTGCGAATTGTAAATGAACCAACCGCAGCCAGTCTCGCGTACGGCTTGGGTTTGCGTAAGGATGAAGAAAAAACCATCGCTGTGTATGATCTTGGCGGAGGCACCTTCGATATTTCTATTCTGCATATCTACAACGGTATTTTTGAAGTGTTGAGTACAAACGGAAATACCTATCTAGGGGGGGATGATATTGATAGAGCCATTGTAGAATACTGGATAAAACAATTGGGTATTCCTTTAAAAAAACTGCAGGCAGATAAAGAATTATCACAAGGGTTCCGTCTGCGTGCAGAAGAAGCAAAAAAACATTTAAGTAGCGAAAACTCATTTAGTGTATTATGGAAACACCATGTATTGGAAATAACAAAAGAAATATTTGTAAGCCTGATCCAACCATTGGTTGATCAAACCATAAGGTCCTGTAAAAATGCGCTGGCAGATGCTAAATTAACCATCAACGATATTGATACTATTGTAATGGTTGGCGGCAGCACCCGTGTTCCCACAGTGAAAGAGGCGGTGAGCAAATTTTTTGGCAAACCTGTCAATGATTCTGTCAACCCCGATGAAGTTGTTGCGTTAGGTGCGGCAGTTCAGGCAGATATTTTAGCAGGCAATAACAAAGATTTTTTACTACTCGATATTACCCCCTTAAGCCTGGGTATAGAAACCAAGGGTGGGTTGATGGATACACTCATTCCCCGCAATGCAAAAATTCCTACAAAAGCAGGCCGTCAATACACCACGCATAGAGACGGACAAAGTGATATGCGTATTTCCGTTTTTCAGGGAGAGAGAGACCTGGTAAAAGATAACCGTAAACTGGCAGAGTTTAGTTTAAAAGGAATTCCCGGAATGCCTGCAGGATTGCCGAAGGTGGAAGTGAGTTTTTTAATTAATGCGGACGGCATTTTGGTGGTAAAAGCCAAAGAGCTCCGCAGCGGTGTAGAACAGGAAATTGAAGTAAGGCCCCAATATGGTTTAACAGATGATGAGGTAGAAAAAATGTTGCTTGACAGTATTACCCATGCCAAAGACGATATGCAGGTAAGGGCATTGGTAGAAGCAAGAACAGAAGGAGAACAGATATTAGCGGTGACAGAAAAATTTGTTGCCAAAAATACAAGCCTGCTCACTAAGGAAGAAATGGTGGCCACTGCTGGAGTCATGCAGGCTTTACAATTGGCACTAACGATGGATGAAAAAAACCTGATCCACACAAAAATTGAAGAGCTTAATGAAATCACACGGCCTTTTGCTGAAAGGGCCATGGATGTTGCCATTAGCGGGGCTTTGAAAGGGAAGGCGATTAATTCGTGAATGGTGAGTAGCGAGTAAAAAGATGACAGCGCACTACTCACTACTCAGGTTCTCCATCCTCCTTTGAACATATTTTCCTAAAATGTCGAACTCAATATTTACTTCCGTTCCTATCTCAACACGGCTAATATTTGTATAATTAAAAGTGTAAGGGATCACTGCAATCGTAAACACATCTTTTCCAACATGAAAGCAGGTAAGGCTGGTGCCATTTACAGCAACAGAGCCTTTTTCAATAATCAGGTGGGTAAATGTTATGGGGAACTGAAAAATATATTCCCAACTGCCGTCAAGTTCTTTTCTATCAAGGCATACGGCCGTGGTATCCACATGTCCCTGTACAACATGACCGTCTAAACGCCCATTCAGCAGCATACATCTTTCAATATTTACATCTATGCCCACATCCCAGCCGGAAAGGGTTGTTTTAGAAAGTGTTTCTTCAATGGCGGTTACACAATGCATCCCATCCTGTAAAGCTTCTACGGTAAGACACACGCCATCATGGCTAACGCTTTGGTCCACCTTTAATTCACCCGATATAGGTGATTTCACCCAAAAACTGATATTGGTTCCCTTTTTAGAAACCGATACCAATTTGCCCATACATTCAATAATTCCTGTAAACATGGCTGCAAGTTAATTTCCAATTGCTGAATTACCATTTGCGCCTAAAAACAACCAAAATTCCACACTCCCAACCCAAAAGCAGAATTTCGTTTGGAATTTTAAAATCAAACCCTATCTTTGCCGTCCTAAAAACACCTGAGGAGGTATAATAGCTATGCTTATCATCGATTCAAAAGATTGCGAAAACATTGACAAGGCACTTAAGAAGTACAAGAAGAAGTTTGAAAAAAGTAAAACTTTGCTGCAGCTGCGTGAACGCCAAGCGTTCATCAAGCCATCGGTAGTGCGCCGTGGACAAGTGCTTAAAGCGATCTACAAGCAGAACATTGCTAGCGGAAAGATAGACGTATAAACCGTCTTTCCTATCTTACATATTTCAGTAGCCTTAGTTTACTAACTTTAGGCTACTTTTTTTATGCCCGTACCTCAGTACCCACAATTACAAACGTTTTTAGACTATCTCAAATTTGAGAAGCGGTATTCGCAGCATACCATCATTTCCTATCAAACGGACCTGGAACAATTTTTCGCTTATCTCACCAGCCAGTTTGATGCCCCACCCTTACAGGATATAACGGCCATGTTTGTGCGGAGCTGGCTGGCAGAGATGAAAGAGGAGAAGATCAGCTCAAAAACCATTAACCGGAAAATATCTTCGCTTAAATCTTTTTTTAAATACGAGATAAGAACCGGGGCTTTGGAACAAACCCCGATGACCACTGTGGTCGCCCCCAAAATCAGCAAAAGGTTGCCCGTATTTGTAGAACAAAAAGATATGGCAACCCTGTTCGATCATGTTACGTTTTCAGACGACTGGAAGGGGAGGACTGAACGCCTGGTATTACTCCTGTTTTATAATACCGGCATGCGCCTGAGTGAACTGATCAACCTGAAAGAATCGCAACTGGATCCCTCTCATTCCCAATTAAAAGTGCTTGGGAAAGGCAATAAGGAACGCATTATTCCGGTACCCGTCTGGCTGATAGAAGATATTCAACAATATATCTCTGAAAAACCAATGCGTAAGGAAGGTATTATAACTGTTTTCATTACCGAAAACGGGAAATCGCTTCTGGCCAGATCGGTATATACTTTTGTAAAATATCACCTCTCACAGGTAACCACCATTCAGAAAAAAAGTCCGCATATACTCCGTCACAGTTTCGCCACACATTTAATGAACAATGGCGCAGACCTCAATGCTGTAAAGGAATTACTTGGACACAGTAGTTTGGCCGCAACCCAGGTATATACCCACAATACAATAGAAAAACTAAAAGAAGTTTTTAAAAAAGCGCACCCCAAAGCGTAATTTGATAATGGGGTCACAAATCTTCAAAAAGGGCTGGCATTATTTTTTTGGTGTAAGGTTTTTATGTACCTTGTTATTGTTCCGGCTGGCATTTATCTGAACGGGACAAATACCGTAGAAAAGTTCTTTCAAATATATTTTTTCACCGATTAAACGTGAGTTGCTATGAACGTTAACATTCAAACTGTGCATTTTGAGGCAGACGACAAATTGGTAGAGTATGTAACACAAAAACTGCCAAAGCTTAACACTTTTCACGACAGTATCCTAAAAGTGGATGTTTACCTGAAACTGGATAATGTGGTGCACACGATTAAAGACAAGGTTGTTGAGATCAGGGTTCATGTACCGAAACATGATTTTTTTGTCAAAGCATCCTCAAAATCCTTCGAAGAGTCTTTCGATAACGCAATGGAATCTATCGTTTCACAGATAAAACGCAAAAAAGAAAAATTAGCAGCCTAAAAACAAAAAAGGCTTCCTTCAAAACGGGAAGCCTTTTTCATTTTATACATAACCATGAAAAACACCATTTATATTTTAATTATTTTACTTTTCGCTGCCTGCTCCGCTAAAGAGCGCGAAACCTTTGCCCATATTACCCAACGCCGCCTGGATAAGGCGGGAAAACTGGTCATTTCCTATCAATTCAGCAATAACGGTAAGCTGGTTTACGACAGTGTTGAAGTAATCAACAAGATCGTTCCCCACGACTCTGTCCGAGTTATTTATTCCCTCGAACATCCCCAGGAAAGCCGGTTATTGTTGCGCTAAATACTGGTTTTTTAGTAATAGTTGTAAAACCTGTTGAAAACTGACTGAAAATATTCATTTCAAAATTTTGCCGAATTAAGTTTTCCATTACCTTTGCCATCCCAAAAAAATGGGATAGTTCTTTGTATTTTGGGATTTTGGAAAGGATCGTTTGGAAATGGAGTGCGCTTAATTCCAAATTTCCCCAATCATCAACTTCAAAATTGTGTATGCCGAAGTAGCTCAGTTGGTAGAGCAGCTGATTTGTAATCAGCAGGTCGCGGGTTCGAGTCCCATCTTCGGCTCTCAGGTATTTGGTGTTTTTGGTTTGATATTTGGCGTTGATAATTATCCCCCATATCAAACCGCACACTCCAAACACGTTTCGGGCAGATGGCCGAGTGGTTAAAGGCGACAGACTGTAAATCTGTTCTCTCACGAGTACGTAGGTTCGAACCCTACTCTGCCCACATCTTCAATTTTGAAAATGTAACAATTTGAAAATTTGAAAATGATTGGAAAAAGTTCTTTGCAATCTGAATCTTTGATTATTGCGTAATTTTCAAATTGTCGCATTTTCAAATATTCAAATTTTGACAAGCGGAAGTAGCTCAATTGGTAGAGCGATAGCCTTCCAAGCTATAGGTAGCGAGTTCGACCCTCGTCTTCCGCTCACGATAGTTAGGGGTTTGGATTTTGGGCTTAGGCGTTTAACCCTAAACTCCAAACCCCTAAGCCTAAACCAAGTAAGCCGTTGTAGCTCAGGGGTAGAGCACTTCCTTGGTAGGGAAGAGGTCGTGAGTTCGATTCTCACTAACGGCTCAAATGATTGCCGTGAATAGGTTGAAAATGAAATGAAGAAGATCAATGACGGCGATAAGGGAAAGAAAAAATAAATTTTAAAACCGTGGTCTCAAATGACCTACAATTTTTTAAACACAACTAAAAACCGATAAAAATGGCAAAAGAGACCTTTAAGAGGGAAAAACCTCACGTAAACGTAGGTACCATTGGTCACGTTGACCATGGTAAAACTACTTTAACTGCAGCAATAACTATGATCCTGGCTAAAAAAGGCATGGGTAATGTTGCTAAAAAATATGATGAAATTGATGGTGCACCAGAAGAAAGAGAGCGCGGTATTACAATTAATACTGCTCACGTTGAGTACCAAACTGTAAACCGTCACTATGCACACGTTGACTGTCCGGGTCACGCGGATTATGTAAAGAATATGATTACCGGTGCTGCACAGATGGACGGTGCCATTTTGGTGGTTGCTGCAACTGACGGACCTATGCCTCAAACAAGAGAGCATATCCTGTTGGCCCGCCAGGTAGGTGTGCCAAGTATGGTTGTTTTCATGAATAAAGTTGATTTGGTAGATGATCCTGAATTGCTGGAACTTGTTGAAATGGAAATTCGCGAAATATTGACTAAAAATGGGTTTGATGGTGACAATACACCAATTATTCAGGGTTCTGCAACAGGCGCTATGGCTGAAGATCCAAAATGGGTTGCAAAGATTGACGAACTAATGGCAGCAGTAGATAGCTATATTCCTTTACCTCCCCGCCCGGTTGATTTACCATTCCTGATGAGTGTGGAAGATGTGTTCTCTATCACAGGTCGTGGAACAGTTGCTACCGGTCGTATTGAGCGTGGACGTATTAAAGTTGGTGAGCCAATTGAAATAGTAGGTCTGATGGAGTCCCCGTTAAGTTCTACTGTAACAGGTGTTGAAATGTTTAAAAAACTTCTGGATGAAGGTGAAGCCGGAGATAATGCAGGTTTATTGTTACGCGGTATTGAAAAAGCACAGATCCGTCGTGGTATGGTATTGTGCAAACCAGGGACCATTACACCACACACCGAATTTAAAGGTGAAGTGTATGTATTGAGTAAAGATGAAGGTGGACGTCACACACCATTCTTCAACAAATACCGTCCTCAGTTTTATTTCCGTACTACAGACGTAACTGGTGAGGTTACTTTGAATGCCGGAACTGAAATGGTGATGCCTGGTGATAACAC
>JAYSXR010000395.1:0-2329 GCA_043717145.1 Chitinophagaceae bacterium
GTAAAAAATGTGTAACCTGATTTGTTTTGCAAATAACAGCTTTATACCATTATCGGAAGCAGCACTCCCGGTGGGCGATCTTGGTGTGCAACGTGGATATGGTATTTTTGATTTTTTACGGGTTTTAAATAATAGTCCGCTCTATTGGGATGATCACCTAGAACGCTTTTTTCATTCTGCCAAAGAAATGCGATTACCGGTTGGTTTACTGAAAGCTGACATAAAAAGTATCATCTCCGAATTACTACAAAAAAATAAACTTCCGCATTCAGGTATACGGATAATGCTTTCTGGAGGTATTTCGCCGGATGGATACCAGATTGTAACACCAAACCTGGTTATTATACAACAGCCGCTGATACCGCCTCCTGACCAGATCAATCAAAAAAAGTATATACTGGCCAGCTACCCGCACCAACGCCAGATGCCGCATGTAAAAACAACTGATTACCTGATGGCTATTTGGTTACAGCCATGGTTAAAAGAAAGAGGTGCAGATGATATTCTTTATCAGCAGAACGGAATAGTAAGTGAATGCCCGCGATCTAATTTTTTTATCGTTACGAAAGAAAATAAGATCGTAACACCGGGCAGGAATATTTTACAAGGTATTACAAGAAAACAGGTATTAAGGCTCGCTGTTGCCAATGGAATGATAGTTGAAGAAAGGGATATTTCATTAGATGATATCAGGTTGGCGAAAGAGGCATTTATCGCCAGTTCTACTAAAAGAATCGTTCCGGTAATGCAGGTGGATGATAGGGTATTTGTCCCTTGTACAAAAGAATCTATAACTACGTTGCTATATGATCTTTTGTTTCATAAGGAAAAGGAAACAGTAATATTTTTATCCTGATATTTTTTAATCTGACGACGGGTGCAGGCAATAGGATTAATACAGAAATCCGTTATTTTATTCAGGTATGGTGTAATTTGTAGCCGATGCCGGTTACACCCTCTTATCAAATCTTTCCTTGTGGTGATCATGCTGTTACCATTGAACTGGGTGATAAGGTTGATACTGCCATCAATCAAAAAGTAATTGGCCTGTTCGCCTATTTGAAAAAGCAGCAGATAAAGGGTGTAAAAGATATTATACCCGCCTACAATACTTTAACTATTGTGTATGATGTTGCATTACTAAAAAAACAAGCTCTCAATACTACTGTTTATGAAATGATTTGTGAGAAAATAGAAAAGGCGATTGACAGTTTTACCGCGTATCCCCCAACCATAGCCAGATTGATGCGTATCCCAGTTTGTTATGATTTGTCACTGGCACCTGATATTAAATCATTGGCCGCCTTGCATAAAATAAGTATTGATGAAGTGATCCGTTTGCATACAGGAAAAACATACCGGGTTTATATGATTGGTTTTTTACCAGGCTTTGCTTATATGGGAACAGTGGACGATAAAATTAATACGCCGCGAAAACCTCAACCCCGAACGTCAGTTCCGGCCGGTAGTGTAGGTATTGCGGGTGCGCAAACAGGCATTTATCCCTTTGATTCGCCAGGAGGCTGGCAATTGATCGGGCAAACCCCTGTTCAATTATTTTCTGTAACCAAAGAAGAACCCTGTTACCTAAAACCGGGCGATGATATAGCGTTTTATTCAATCACTATTACTGAGTTTGAAAAATTAAAGCAGTTATGAGCTTCCGCATCCGTAAATCAGGATTATTAGATACCCTGCAGGATGATGGCCGGTATGGCTATCAGCACCTGGGTATTAATCCAGGTGGAGCCATGGACATATTGGCTATGAAAATAGCCAATGCATTGGTAGGGAATGATGCAGGTGAACCGGTTTTGGAAATGCATTTTCCCGCAGCGGAAATTGTGTTTGAAACTATGGTATTGATTGCATTAAGCGGAGCAGATTTTTCGGCTACGGTTAATGGCGATCCCGTTCCGATACTTCACCCAATAATTATTCAACAGGGATCTGTTTTACAATTTGGAAAAAATACAACAGGTGCCAGGATCTACCTGGCTGTAGCAGGGGGCTATACCACCAGCGAATGGTTGAACAGCAGCAGCACTCACAAGCAAGTGAAAGCTGGCGGGTTTGAAGGAAGGGCTTTGCAGAAAAATGATATTCTTTCCTTGAAAAAAAATAAAACTAACCAGGTATTGTCAATGGATAAGCCATTTGTGGTTTTTCCTTGGAGGGCTAAAGTGTCTGATTTGTATGTTGCCAATCCATTTAGGTTTATTCCGGGTGCAGAATATTTCTGTTTGACAGAAACCTCAAAACAACAATTGAAATCAGGTGTGTTTACCATTGATCAGCAAAGCGACAGGATGGGTTATCGTTTGCGTTG
>JAYSXR010000396.1:0-6850 GCA_043717145.1 Chitinophagaceae bacterium
ATTGAATTTGGAAGATATTTAACAGAGAAAGGAATCCTTGTTGCGATGGCGCATACCGATGCTATTTATGAAGAGGTAGTAAAGGGATTTGAAAATGGCTATACGCTGGCCACCCATTTTTATTCAGCCATGTCAAGCGTTACCAGGCGCAATGCCTATCGTTATGCCGGTGCGGTAGAAGCAGGTTATTTAATAGATGAAATGGATGTGGAGATTATTGCAGACGGTGTTCATCTGCCTGCGCCTTTATTAAAACTGGTGTATAAAATTAAAGGTGCCAATAGAACAGCATTGATTACGGATGCAATGAGAGGTGCCGGTATGCCCGAAGGCGAAAGTGTATTAGGAAATATTGATACGGGGTTAAAAGTGATTGTAGAAGATGGCGTGGCCAAGCTACCCGACCGCAGCTCATTTGCAGGCAGTGTGGCTACAACAGACAGACTGGTTCGCAATATGGTTAACATGGCGAAAGTATCGCTGGTGGATGCGGTTAAAATGATGACGCTTACACCAGCCCGAATAATGAAAGTCGATCAACTTACAGGATCATTGGCAGCAGGCAAGGCCGCAGATATTGTAATTTTTGATAGCAATATCAACGTACAAATGACCATGGTAAAAGGAAGGATTGTTTATAAAAGTGAACTGTAGATAATACAGCGAATAAATAGTAGAAAGAAAGATAATGAAAGGATTTAAAACAGATAAGTTACCGGTAAAAGTTTATGCAGACAGAACAGCGATGGGCGAAGCTGCTGCCAGTGATGTGATGAACAAGATCAATGAATTGTTGATGAAGCAGGATTTTGTAAACATCATTTTTGCAGCAGCTCCTTCACAAAATGAATTTTTAGCAGCACTCACCAAAAGTTCGGCAATATGGAGTCGTGTACGTGCATTTCATATGGATGAATACATTGGCTTGCGTGCTGATGCCCCGCAAGGATTTGGTAATTTTTTAAAAGAAAAAATTTTTGGCAAGCTGCCATTTGCAGCCATTCATTATATAAATGGCAATACAGCAGCACCGGAAGAAGTATGCAAAAGATATGCAGATTTACTGATGCAGTTTCCTGTTGATATTGTTTGCATGGGAATAGGAGAAAACGGGCACCTCGCATTTAATGACCCGCCGGTAGCGGATTTCAACGATGAGCAATTGGTAAAAATTGTCGAGCTGGATCAAGCTTGCAGGCAACAGCAGGTAAATGATGGATGCTTTACAACCATCAATGAGGTGCCGAAAAATGCAATTACATTAACCATTCCTGCATTGATGGCTGCCAAATATATTTATTGCATGGTGCCCGGTGCAACTAAGGCGGAGGCAGTTTTTAATACTTTGAATCAGGATGTGGTGGAGCAGTATCCGTCAACAATTTTAAGAAGGCATGATAATGCGATATTGTATTTGGATGCGTTAAGTAGCGGTAACTTGTAATGCCTTGATGTTGTATTAAGTTTTTAGTCTGAAAGTTCTTTTATTTAATTGTCGCTTATGCTTACGTTTTTTGTGTTGACACAAAAAAAGTAATAAAAAAAAGTTACGGCAGTAACGAATATGGTACGTTGCTGCTGTAAACCTTTGTAGAACTTTTGTACATGTAATTTAAGCTTTGGTAATTCTATTGTTAGCCTTGTTACAGCCAACGTACCAATACCTATCGCCCCAGGGCGAAGGGTGTTACAAATTATTCGTTTCAGTTACGCAGCCTGCTGGTTGTGGAGGCGAAAACAACGAGTTAAAAAGAGCCAACAAATGCAGAAGCGCTTGCTAAATGCATTAACGAAAACTGACAAATTCGAAAACCAAAGCTGCCATAAAATCAACTGTACAAGAGTGCGACGCCAATGAAGCCGCCATGAAAGATAATGCTGGTAACAAAATTATTTATTTAATAAAAATAGTATGCAGGTCTTTAAAAGTCTATTGATTAAATCAGGTTTATTTATTGGATCATGCACATTTATTTTCAACACAATGAATGGACAAACAAACAAATTAAAAGTACAGTTGATTACATTAAATCCCGGGCACTTTCACGCTGCCCTGCTGCAAAAATCAATGTATACCAACATTAGTCCTGATGTGTATGTGTATGCTCCCAAAGGGAAAGAATTGGAAGCACACCTTGCGATGATTGATGGCTACAATGCCCGTGCAGATAACCCAACGGCGTGGAAAGAGACCGTGTATACAGGCGATGATTATGTAGCAAAAATGATTGCTGAAAAAAAGGGCAATTTGGTAGTGCTGGCGGGTAATAATAAATTGAAGACAGCATATATTAGCCAAGCCGTGAATGCAGGTTTTAATGTGCTGGCAGATAAGCCAATGGCGATTAATAAAAAGGGGTTTAAGTTGCTGGAACAAACTTTTGCTGCCGCAAAAAATAGGGGAGTGTTGTTGTATGATATCATGACAGAACGTTCTCAGGCAACCAATGTTTTGCAGCGGGAATTGTCGTTGCTGCCGGCAGTGTTTGGTAGCTTACAAAAGGGCACTGTTAAAGAGCCAGCGATAATAAAAGAAAGTGTACACCATTATTTTAAAACTGTTTCGGGTAAGCCCTTGATTAGACCGGCCTGGTATTTTGATGTAGCCCAGGAGGGAGAGGGTATTGTGGATGTAACGACGCATTTGGTAGACCTGGTACAGTGGGAATGTTTCCCTGGTATTGTACTTGATTATAAAAAAGATATTCATGTGGACAAGGCTAAAAGATGGGCCACTATTATTACGCCTGCACAATTTAAGCGATCCACGCAATTGGATAATTTTCCTGATTATTTGCAGCAATATGTAAAAGATGGTGCATTGAATGTGTATGCCAATGGTAGTTTTGATTACACCATTAAAGGGGTGCATGCCAGGGTTGCCGTTACCTGGAATTTTGAAGCGCCTTCCGGTGGCGGAGATACACATTATTCCATTGTGAAAGGAACAAAAGCAAATCTGGTTATCAGGCAGGGAGCGGAGCAGCAATACAAGCCGGTGTTGTACATCGAACCGTTTGACAACTCGGCGGCTTATGAACAATCATTGACCGCAGCCATTGATCAACTGGCAAAGAAATATGAAGGACTTGCTGTAAAAAAAGTTAGCAATGGATGGGAGCTGGTGATACCTGCGAAGTATGAACTGAACCATGAAGCCTGCTTTGCAGAAGTAACCAAAAGATATTTGGATTATTTGCAAAAAGGAAAAATGCCTGCATGGGAAGTGCCGAATATGCTGGCAAAATATTATACTACGATAGAAGCATTGAGAGTAGCTTCCCAGTAAAAATAAGATTTACTTTAAAAATGAAGATAACCAACAATTAATTATTTAAAAAGAGCTTTGGTACATGAAGAAAAAATTATTCAGTTGCTTTGTTTTAGTGTTGATATTTACCACCGCTTGTAAAAGAGATGCTGGTAAAAACCCATTGCTTTTTTATAAAACTCTTGCTGGTAGAGAGCGGTCTGTTAAAGATGCAAAAACCTTTGAAAAAAAAATAATCCAGATACGGGATAGCCTACAGGCAGCGATGGGTAAATTGCCCTCCTTTGCCGGTTTGCCTGCTTTTGATTTGCAAATAAAAGATAGTCTGCGGCAACAAGGCTACACTCGCTATTCGATTGATTTTCTGGTGGCACCTAATGAGCGTCTGCCTGCGTATCTGTACATTCCGGGCCCTAAAGACAATCAGCAAAAACTACCGGCCATGCTGGCTTTGCATGAAACCGATTCGCTGGGGAAAGGCAGTGTGGATGGCCAAGGCCACAATTCAAATCTTGCCTATGCAAAAGAACTGGCGCAGAGAGGTTATGTGGTAATGGCGCCCGACTATCCCAGCCTTGGGGATTTAAAGGATTATGATTTCAACAACAGCCGCTATCAATCGGGTACAATGAAAAGTATTTTTGATGATATGCGTTGTGTTGATTTGTTGTTGACGAGAAATGATGTTGATCCGGAACGCATTGGCATTATCGGGCATTCATTGGGTGGACATAGCGCTCTGTTTGCAGCGGCCTTTGATATCCGTCTTAAGGTGGTAGTTTCAAGTTGTGGCTGGACTATGTTGGATGATTACAATATCGGCAAAGAAGCAGAACAACTATATGGTGGAAGACTTGGTCCGTGGGCACAGGATCGTTATATGCCGTTACTAAAGACTAAATATCATCTTGACCCGGCAAAAATCCCTTTTGATTTTGATGCTGTTATTGCTGCAATTGCGCCCCGTTCATTCTTTACCAATTCGCCTTTGAATGATGCTAATTTTGATGTAAAGGGTGTAAAAAAGGGAATGGCAAATATAAACGAAGTGTATCATTTATTGGATGTTGATGATCATCTTCAATTCAGTTATCCTGCAGCTGAACATGATTTTCCAAAAGAGGTACGTTTGCAGGCATATCGTTTTATTGATCAAACATTCCATCATATTCCCGCAACTGATTTTCCAAAATAAGACGTCGATGCTACAATTGTTGATCAGATTTATTCCTGCTAACCTTGCGATGATTTTGCTGTTATTACCTGTCAACTTAGTGGCCCAGGATGATACCTTTATTTTAAAATCGAAAAAGCTTAAACTTGAGTTAAGTAAGGACGGAAAGGTGACAGGAATTACCTTTAATAAAACCACTGTACATAGATCCGTGGTTGCTTTTACAGTAATAGAAGGTTTTATTAGTAGAAAAGATATTGCCCTGCCGGCAGCAGATAGAAAGTCAATTCGTTTTGAACATAATTTATATTCAGATTCTTTAAAGCAATCCTGTACATTGGTTGAAACTTTTAGGGCAACAACAAACAGCATCCGCTGGGAGATGGAGCTTACAGGAACGGCTTCGGCATGGTCTTCTGTAATCAAAACAGTAGTGCAATACCCAGCAGGTAAAGCAAGTCGTTTCTGGACAAGTTGGGGAGAGCCGCAATTTGATTCTGCCAATTGCGATGCTCAACTAATTGCTTCCCTTTCACCCTATAAAAATAAACCGGCAACAAAAACCTGGATGGACCCATTGGTACCGATGCCTTTTACAAACAGTACGCTCTATTATGGAGCACCACCTTTTAATTATAAAGATATAAAGGCTGGTTTTGTGCCGTTTCAGGGTAACCTTTTTGCCATTCCCTTTGCATCGGTGTTTGAAAAAAAATCGGCTGTAGGATGGTCTTTGTTTTTATCACCGGAGGATAATATTATTAATTTATTATTGAAGACAACTACTGATGGCAGCATCCAGTTTGAACGACATTTTAATAAGGTAAGTAATGATAAAAAACTTCAATTTTCTTTAGATATAGTAGCACATGAAAGCGATTGGCGCAGTGCTTTACGTTGGTTTGCCGACAGGTATCCAGAATACGTAAATCCAAAAAATCCAACGGCTGCCGCCTTGGGTGGAACAGCTGCCTACTCTAATTTCTTTGATGATTTTGATGTTAAAAAAATGAAGCAAATGGCCTTTACCGTTAACTGGCAGGCGAGCTTCGATTTTCCATATATGGGCATGTTTTTGCCACCGTTGAAAAAGGCACAGCAATGGACAAGATTAGGCGGCGGATCCATTTCAGTACAACAAATGGATGACTATGCAAAGCGCATGAAACAAAAAGGTTTTTATGTGCTGAGTTATTTTAACGTCACGGAATTTGGAAGCTGGTTTAAATATCCGCAGCCACTAGCATTGGTTACAGATAGCAACGAGTTATGGAATGATTGCAGTAATTATTTGTATAAAAATTTCCCTAAGGCAATGTTGACCGTTGCAGATAAAGTAACTATCACAGATGCATTGGATTCAAAAACGGTGCATGGTGGACCTTATTTTAGTTGGAAAGATGCCGTGGTAACAGATTGTGGAGACCCGGCCTACCAGCAATTTTTATTGAACCAGGCGCAACGACATATCAAAGAAATTCCCAACGCCTTTGGTATCTGTATTGACCGGCTGGACTGGCTGCGTTTCTTTAATGAAAATGCAGATGATGGCATTACATGGTTTGACAATAAACCAGCAAGGTCATTGGTAAATTCATGGAAAGGCTTGATGGAAAAGTTAGGTCCGCTGATGCACAAGGCGGGCAAATCTATTTTAGTAAACAATCATTACAAACGCATTGATTTGTTGAAACATGCCGATGGGATATTGGATGAATTTACACATGCAACGAGTCCATTAAATCTCACTGCTTTTCTAACATTGAACAAGCCTGCTTTAGGATGGACGCCCGGTAAGGAAGTGATTGAAGAAGCCGGCGGCGATAATTTTTTTCAGAAATATTTGTATCTGGGTGTGTTTCCTATGTGCCCCTTTCCGGGTAATGACCATGCGCTGCAACCGGATAGTATGGTAGATAAATTGTACCTCGATTATGGCCCATTAATGAACCAGTTAAAAGAAAAACAATGGGTACTTGTTCCGGCGATTGTTTCTGTTAAAAATGATAAAGCCAAAGTGAATATTTTTAAAACTAAAAGGGGGTACTCAATACCGGTTGTTTATGGCGATCAAAGTATTGTAACAGTTGTTTTAAAGGATGCACTGTTTTCAAAAGGCCATTTCAACTACAAAGCATACCAGCCCGGTATTAGGAATGCTGTGACATTAAAATTTAAACAAAGGGGAAACGTTGTTGAAATAGAAGTGCCGTTGGTAAGAGGGGCAGCCATGGTAACTGTTTCAAAATAAAGTTTTTTAACATCACTTTTAACTCAGGCGTATTAAAATAAACTGATCATGACTAACAAAACCAACCACCAAAAAATTATACAAGAAAAAGCTTTAACCGATGCTGGTTTGGGGCTTATTAAAAGTTTTCCGGTTTTATATGCAGGTAATGTAA
>JAYSXR010000397.1:0-6823 GCA_043717145.1 Chitinophagaceae bacterium
GGTGAATTGGTTGACTCTCTCGGCAACTGTAAAAATATAACCATCAGGGGTAATTATAATGTAGATAGCGCACTTACCAATAACAACTATGTATTGGTAAACGTAAACTTTACCGCCACCGGCAAATACAAAATTTACACAGATACCGTAAACGGGATGTGGTTCCTCGATTCAGGCTTTGCAATCAGTACCGGACAATCGGTAGTTAAGATCAAAGGAAAAGGCACACCGATACTTGGAAAGAAAACAGATTTTACCTTGCTTTTTAATAATAACCTTTGTTATTTTTCTATTACAGTTGGCGGAACTGGCGGCACCGGAGGAGGCTCGGGTGGTGGCAGAACGGGCAGTAACGGGGATTATTTTCCTACTACGAGCGGTTCTACCTGGACTTACAGATATTCGCCGCAACTAGGCAGCATAGATACATTTAAGGTTACAGCAGGCACCGATCTGGTGGCTGTTCCCAACGACACTTTACTATATTCCAAATTCGGTACATCACTGGCAGATACATTCTATTATGCCAAAAATGGTAAAGGTATTTATTATACGTACAGTACTGTTGATTTTGATTATACTTTCCTGTTCGATTCAATACCCAAAACTTTTATCCGGTACCCTTTTCTGAAAGAAAATGCCAATTTGGGTGATACCTGGGATAGTGATCAATATGGAAAAGTAAGATTAGGGACCGGTTCCACAGCACAAAGGGGTTATGCAAAAGCAACTTTCACCATTGTCTCAAAAAATACAACACCTTACACAGTGGGAGGTCAGGTATACACCAATGTTATAACTGTAAAAAGGGATATTAAATTTTTGTCTGATAATCCAGGCAGTACCTACCAAACAATATTATCAGGAAACTCTTATTATGCGAAAAATTATGGTTTAATTGACCAGGTAATTGCCACATCTCCCCCACAAAATATTTCAACCATCCGACAACCAACTATAAAATAATATTATAAACAGCATAAAAAATCCCTGCATCAAATAATGCAGGGATTTTTTTATTCGGATCCTGAGAGAGTACCCTTTTTAGTTTTAAAAAGAAATACCCACATTCTAAAATATCTGTGTCTTATCATTTACCAGACTATCTGTTTCAACCGTATGGTGCTCTTCCTCTTTGTGTTTTTTGAAGAACTTGTTTTGGAAGATGAGGATCACGATCACACCGGTTGAAATAGCCGCATCGGCAATATTGAATACGGGACGGAAAAATTCAAATTCATCCCCACCTACAAATGGCACCCATAAAGGATAATGGGCATTAGTAATGATTGGGAAATATAGCATGTCAACCACTTTACCATGCAGGAATCCTGCATAACCACCTCCGGCTGGAAATAGCTTGGCAATATTCTGAGAAAAAGGAATACTTGGTTCAAAAATCAATCCGTAAAAAAGACTGTCGAGCAGGTTTCCCAATGCACCTGCATAAATTAAGGCCGCACAAATAATAAATCCCCTGTGGTAATGCTTACGGATAAAATCTTTCAATAAAAAACTACCCCATATTACTGCAACCAGTCTGAATAGGGTTAACGCAATCTTACCAAAGCCGCCGCCAAATTTCCAACCCCATGCCATGCCTTCATTTTCTACAAAATGAAGCTTAAACCAATGTCCAAGAACCGTATGCTCCTCTCCGGCGTAATAATGCAGCTTGATATAAAACTTCAATGCCTGATCGGCAAAAATGATCAACAGAATCAAAAAAATAACTTGTCTTGCTTTCACTTACGGGGTTTTATAGGGGGCAAAGATAGTATTTGACTGGTACCCCTATTAAATATTGTAAAAGTTTATAATGCCTGTTGCTCTGGTCAGCCGGAGGCTGATGGATAGTAGTTACTCGGCGGAGCCGAGCGACTGGGCGGGTAAATTTTTTAGTTTCATATATACCGACATCCAAAAAATTATGATTTACTCCTCAGAATACACCCTTTTCACCCGCTGGCTGATACCGGTCATGATATCGTATGCAATGGTGCCTGCCCATTCCGCTACCTGTTGCACAGGCAAATGCCTGCCAAAGATTTCTACCGCATCCCCTTCTTTCAATTCAGGTAGGCCTGTTACATCAAGCATTGTCATATCCATACAAATATTACCTATTACCTGAACCAGTTTTCCATTTACAAACATGTTCCCCGCACCATTTCCCAGTGTTCTCCCATAACCATCCGCATAGCCAATACGAACTGTGGCTATAAGACTATCACGCATTACCTGCCCTTTGCGGTTATAGCCAACACTATCTCCAGCCTTTACCTTTCGTATTTGTGCTATGGTAGATTTGAGGGTCATTACTGTTTCAAGCGAAAGCATTTTTCCATCCGCACTATCAACACCATACAGGCCAATACCCAAACGAACCATATCAAACTGGTATTCCGGGTTTCGGAAAATAGCAGCAGAATTGGCTATATGTTTTATAAAAGGATACTTTACCTGTTGCTGCATATCTGTACAGGCCTTCTGGAATAAAATTACCTGCTCTTCGGTAAATGCATCATGCGCCGGGTTTTCACTGGCAACCAAATGACTGAACACCGTTTTCACTGCCATAGTATGATGGGTGGTTAATAAACCGGCGAGCTTACCCGCTTCGTTTACTTCAAAGCCAAGTCGGTTCATACCCGTATTGAATTTAATATGCACAGGAAATTGCTGTATCGCCTGTTGATAGAGATATTTTTGAAAAGCCAGGTAAATGGGAAAAGAATATAGCTCCGGTTCAAGGTCATAGGTAACCAATGCATCAAAGCCGGCTTCATCGGTATTCATTACCATAATAGGTAAACTGATACCCGCCTTGCGTAATTCAACGCCTTCATCAGCATAAGCCACAGCCAGGTAATCTACTTTGTGAAACTGCAATACCCGGGCTATTTCTGCACTGCCACTACCATAGCTGAAGGCTTTTACCATGGCCATTACCCTGGTAGAGGGCGATAAATGTTTTTGGTATTCTTTCAGGTTATGAATCATTGCGGAGAGGTTAATCTCCATTACTGTTTGGTGTACTTTCTGTTCCAGCCAATTCGATATCCGCTCAAAAGCAAATACACGTGCGCCTTTCAATAAAATATATTCGTCTTTGAATTGCTGTGTTCCGGCATGCTGTAAGAATTCATCAGTAGAATTATAAAAGGTTGCTGATATCCCGTTACCTGCTGTTGGCTTATCAATATCTGCAAAAACAGCCTGCCACTTGCTAATTGCGGGACCAATACCGATTATCCTGTTAATACCACGAACCGTTAATTGTACTGCAATATCGCGATACAAAGCCTCTTCATATTGCCCGGTTTGGAGGATGTCTGATAAAATGATGGTTGTACGGTGATTGCCCGCCTGTTGTTGCAGGTAATCTATGGCAAGGTCCAATGATGCGGTATCGTTGCTGTAACTGTCGTTTAGCAGATAACAATTGTTAATCCCTTTTTTTAATTGCATGCGCATATCAACCGGCTCAAGCTGCAGCATGCGTTCCTGTATGATGGAGTCATCATAGTTCATCTGTAATAATACCGACCAACAGGTGATGGCATTGTCAATTGAAATACGGTCGGTAAAAGGTAAGGTTACAGTAAGTGTATTGCCCTTATACTGTGCAGTAATGAATGTGCTTTGCGTTTGCATTACTTCTGATACGATATGCAGGGTAGCCGTATCATTCCTGCTCCATGAAAAAAATACTGTGCTGCTTTTAAACCGGTTTTTATCCCCGCCATCAGGAGATATACAAGGTAGTAGTGCGTCTTTGCAAAACACCAACGAATCAGCCTGTTGAAATAAAATTATTTTTTCAAGTGCTTTCTGCCGGTTATTGTCAAAGCCTTCATTATGCGCATCGGCCAAATTGGTAAATACACCTATGGTAGGTTGTATTATTTTTTCAAGTTTTTCCATTTCAGCAATGGTTGAGATACCTGCTTCAAAAATACCCAGCGTATGTGTTGCATTAATGTGCCACACACTTAACGGCACCCCGATTTGTGAATTATAACTTCGGGGGCTGCGAACAATTGTATACTCTTTTTGCAGAAGTTGGTATAACCATTCCTTCACAATTGTTTTACCATTGCTACCGGTAATACCGATAACGGGAATGGAAAACTGTTTCCGGTGAAATGCCGCCAGCTGTTGCAAGGCTGTGAGCACATCTGTTACCTGCAGAATGGCAGCTTCCGGAAAAGCAACCGTATCAAACCCTTTTTTTACAACAAAATTCCTTACCCCTCTTTCATATACTTCCTTTATAAACTGGTGCCCATCCCTCCGCGGCCCGCTGATGGCAAAGAATAAAGATGATTGGGGGAATACAATTTTACGGCTATCAATCAATAAATGCTCTATCGCCGTATTAACGGCAATGGTTGTTTCCGCTTGCACAATCTCCGCAATATGTTTAATAGAATAGGCCACAGTTATATGCAATCAGTTATTGTGAATCATCTTCCGCATCAGCGGGTGTTCCCTTTTTCTTCATGAAAATAGAATAGAAAACAGAGCCCGCAATACAAACCAGTATTACCCCCAGTGAAATAACTATTTGCGTATTTTTATCTATCCATTCATTGATAAAATGCTCAGCCAGCATTTTAGCGCCGATGAAAATAAGTACTATGGCAATACCCTGCTGTAGGTAATCAAACTTGGATACGGCCCCGCGAAGTAAAAAGAACAGGCTTCGTAAACCCAATACGGCAAATATGTTTGAGGTATAGATAACCAGCGGATCTTTTGAAATACCCATTACAGCCGGAATAGAGTCCAGAGCAAAAACTAGGTCGATAGCTGCTAATAATATTACTACCACAAACAATGAAGTATACAACGATTTCCCATTTTCTTTGATAACATATTTACCATGACCATCATGGTTGGCCAATGGTAGTATTTTTGCAAGGAACCGGTAAATTTTTGATTCCTGCGGATTGAACTCCTCAGCTTCATTGGCAGTAAACATTTTATAACCCGTATACAGCAGGAACACGCCAAATACATACAATATCCATTCAAATTTCGCCACCAATGCAACACCCACGGTGATAAAAATGATGCGGAAAAGGATGGCCATCAGGATACCAATCAATAATACCCTTGGGTAGTGTTTTGGTTTTACGGCAAATGCGGTGAAAATAAGGATGAATACAAAAATATTATCAATGCTCAGGCTCCATTCCATCAGGTAGGCACTTAAAAATTCAAGCGCAAGTTGTGAACTGCTGCCCGTGATGGTTGCTGTTGGATTTTCTGAGGCCAGCATAGGGCCTTCTATCCATAGAAATACAAAAAAAGCCAACGCCAGGCCTACCCAGAAAAGCGTTTGATACAGAGCCTGCCTGATGGTGACTACTTTATTCTTTTGACTAAGCAACCCCAGGTCGAACGCCAATGCAATAGCCAGTACAATGCCAAAAACTAAATAAACAACCTGGTGTGTTGACATGCGCTTGGTTTGGATACTTAAAGATAAAAGTTAACATCGTTAAAAGCAGTCTTACTATTCTTTTAAAAAGGTATTCTTATAACTAATTATACATGATATTTCCTTTTCCGCCACCACTGAAAAAAGAACCCGGTAATAATAACCAATGCAATTGGCAATACTATATTTACAAACTGCCAGGTAGTTTTTTGTTCGGCTACTTTCCTTTTATCCAACAGCCTGAGCACAAAATCTTTGTTACGGCTCTCAAAAAGATTATTATTACTTACAAGGTAGTCCATTGAATTGAGAAAGAATTCGCGGTTGGCAAAACGATAGTTTTCCAAAGGCAACAAACCCATTGGCAAAGGGCCGGTAGTATTGCTGACCGAGTTGGTTACAATATCCGCATCGGACACCACAATTTGTTTTCCTTCTTTTATCGCAATGCTTAAAAAAGGTTTTCCGCTAGTTCTTTGAACCGAATCCATCACTTCTTTCCCGATCCTGTTTGTGAACAATGAATTGAACTTCCCTTCCAGCAATACAGCAACAGGTATATAGCTTTGATTAAATGTACGCAGGTCTTCATTACCCTTTACGCTATTGATTGCAACAATGGCCGGGGAAGTTATCCTGCGGCTGCTGCTATCTGTTGCCAATAGAATTGTTTTTCGAATACCAGGGGCTTTTACCGTATCAATGCTGGATGGAAAAATAGGCAATACACGGTCTAAATTTTTAGTTATTGGGTTATCACTATGCGAGGCAAGAAAAGGGTAATAAGGCCAGGGAACCCTTTGCATATTAGGGCTTCCATCTGAATTTTTACCAACAACGATGGGTATTTTAGAACAGTTCAGATCCTGCACCAGGTCGGGATTAATACGTACCCCGTATTTAAAAAGTATATCGTCCAGTTCCAATCCGCGGTCAAACGCAGTGTATTGTGCCTGGGTGCGCATCAGGCTGTCTAATTCTGCATGCAGTTTGTCTATGAACCAGATAATATGTCCGCCATTCATTACATACTGGTCCAGTTTCAGTTTATCCTCATCCGTAAATGGTAATGTAGGTTTTACGATCATCAGTACATCTATTAATGCGGCATCAGGATATCCTTGTTTCAAGTCAAATACCGCCAGGCGGTATTCATTGCGCAGGCTTTCGCCCAGGTCATTTACTTTTCGATCTATAGGCTCACCGTTTCCAGCAGCATAGGCTACTGTAGGAACATATTTTCGGGTAAGTTTATCAATGGCATTTGAAAATTTGTATTCCAGCAATGCTTCGGCTGCATTCCTGGTAGCTTCCACATCTTCCTGCGGATCATCTGTGATTATATTATATTGTTTATACACTTTACGGCTACTG
>JAYSXR010000398.1:0-2302 GCA_043717145.1 Chitinophagaceae bacterium
CCGAAAACGCCGGTTTGTATTTGCTTTCCCAACTCCCGTTGCAGTTGCAGTATCATTTTTTCATACACCGGTATAGCTATATCCAACTTAGCGGCTTTGATATAAGATGGCCGGTTACCCTTTTTGGTACTCGCATACAGCGTAAACTGGCTGATTAATAATACATCGCCTCCCACTTCTTTTACCGAAAGATTCATCACCCCGTTCTCATCATTAAAAATACGCAGGTTACTGATCTTGTTACTTAGCCAGTTAATATCTTCTTCAGAATCCGCATCCTCAATACCCATTAATACCAATAAGCCAGCATTAATAGCCCCTGTCACCTCACCATCCACTGTTACGGAAGCCTCACTGACCCTTTGTATAACAATTCTCATAATCTCTTAACAGTTTTTATACGAACTTTATCCCAATGAAGATAGACATTACACAGGAAATATTGTTCCAAACAGCTCGCAGTGGTGGGAAAGGGGGGCAAAATGTAAACAAGGTAGAAACCATGGTAGAGGGCCGCTGGCAGGTATTATCATCCCCGTTGTTTTCTGATGAGCAAAAGCAACTCATAAATGAAAAATTACATAATAAAATTACTGATGACGGGGTCCTGCTGGTAAAATCACAAACGGAAAGGTCGCAGCTGGGTAACAAACAGGAAGTGATTAGGAAAATGAACCAACTAGTAGAAAAAGCACTGGTAAAACTGAAAGTCCGCCGTCTTACGAAGCCCACCAAAGCTGCAAAGGAAAAACGGATAGAGAGTAAAAAACGGAATACATTCACAAAAGAAAAGCGTAAGAAAATAAACAGGAACGATTATTAATGAAAACGATATTTTTCATATTTACCTGCGTCCTGTTGATTTCTGTGACTAGTATGGGATTTAACAGAGACGGGGTTAATAAAATACAGCAACGTCAGCTTACCCTGATCTTTCAACATACCATGGGTGTTGATAAGCTGGTATTGGGTACCCCTTGTAAAAATATCCTTGCGGAAAATATCATTATTGAAAAATTTAAATATTATGTTTCGAATTTTTCTGTAACAGACAATAATGGACAAATCACAAAATTACCTGCCCAATATTTCCTAATAGATGAGGCGGATCCCTTATCTAAAAACATTGTATTAACCATTCCCGGTGCATCCATCAAGAGCATTTGTTTTTTACTAGGCGTAGACAGCATCAAAAATGTTTCCGGTGTACAAACAGGTGCTTTGGATCCTTTAAACGGTATGTTCTGGACCTGGAATAGTGGCTATATTATGGCCAAACTTGAAGGCACTTCTGAAGTATCAGCGGCGCAGGGACATTATTTTACTTATCATATTGGTGGTTTTAAAAATGGAATGAATACAACAAGGATGATTACATTAGAACTTCCGGAGAAAGAGGTAAGGGCAAATCAAATAACAATCACGGCAGAGATCAACCAATGGTTTAAGGGTAAGTCGGAACTGAAAATAACTGAAACACCTGTTTGTCATAGTCCCAGCGCATTGGCCATGCGGATCGCAGATAATTACAGTACGATGTTCTCCATAAATGCAGCACACTGATATGAAATTGGCTAAAAATACATGGGTAATGTTTGTCATTATACTTACTGCAACCGGATGGGTAACTGTTGACAACCGTTATTTAAAACCCAGGCCTGTTAAGTTTATAATACCGCCCGGCTGGCCGCAACCTGTTTACGATTTTTCAAAAAATCCTTTGACAGTAGAAGGCTTTTTATTAGGAAAGCAATTATTTTATGATGGCCGTCTTAGTAAAGATGGTAATTTTTCTTGCGGTAGCTGCCATCAGCAATTCGGCGCTTTCAATACCTATGACCATAACCTGAGCCATGGTTTTAATAATGCATTAACTACCCGCAATGCGCCGGGCCTATTTAATCTGGCGTGGCAAAAAGAATTTATGTGGGATGGTGGGATTAATCACCTCGATCTACAGCCATTAGCACCTATAACCGCTGAAAATGAAATGGCGGAAACCCTGGAATCGGTGATCAGTAAACTCCGTTCAGATAACCAGTACCGGAAATTATTTAAAGCAGCTTTTGGTGATGAAACCATTAATTACCAGCGCATCGGAAAAGCGGTGAGCCAGTTTTTGCTGCAATTGGTTAGCAGTAATAGTAAATACGATAAAGTAATGCGCGGTGAAGCAAGCTTTATTTTACCTGAACAATTGGGTTACGAAATATTTCAAAAAAAATGTACCGGTTGCCATGCAGAACCCATGTTTACCGATTTCACTTACCGAAATACCGGCCTCCCCCTGGATCTTTCCGTA
>JAYSXR010000399.1:0-6779 GCA_043717145.1 Chitinophagaceae bacterium
CTCAAATACCTGGATTTAAACGGAGATGGAATGCCCGATCTGCTTATTTCACAACAGCAGGAATTTGTCTGGTATGCGTCAAAAGGAACCGCCGGATACGATGACCCGTTTGTTTCCGCCAAAGCTGAACATGAAGAGAAAGGCCCGCTGATTCTATTTGCAGGTGAAGACGAAAAAATATTGGTGGCTATTGCTGATATGAGTGGAGACGGGCTCTCTGACATTGTACTCATCACCTATGCTAATGTTTGTTATTACCCTAATCTGGGATATGGCAGATTTGGAGCAAAGGTTACGCTACAGATTCCGGATTACTTCGATACGGCTACTGGTTTTAATCCCCGTTTTATTCATCTTACAGATATTGATGGTTCAGGAACTACAGATATTGTTTATACGGCTAAGGATAAAATACAGATTTGGTTCAATCAAAGTGGCAATAGCCTAAGTAAGCCCTCGGAGATCTTTTATCCATTTCCTGCGATTGATAATCTGACGAAATTGTCCTTTGTTGACCTGCTGGGCAATGGCACCCCCTGCATGGTATGGTCTTCCCCGCTGCCGGGCCATCAGCATGCTCCTGTAAAGTATATTGATCTGATGGGCGGCAGGAAGCCACATATTATGTTTTCCTATAAAAATAATATGGGTAAAGAAGTAAGCCTTGAATATAAAAGTTCTACGCAGTATTACCTGGAAGATAAAAAATCGGCTAACAAGTGGATGACAAAACTTCCATTCCCTGTGCATTGCGTAAGCAAGGTTATAATAGAAGACAAGGTATCGCAAACAAGGTTTGCTAACGAGTACAGTTATCATCATGGCTACTATGATACGGTTGAAAGAGAATTCAGAGGATTTGCACTGGTAATTCAAAAGGATAGCGAAACGTATGAAAATTTTGTAAAGCAACCTATAGGTAATCAGATCATAGAAAAAGATTTCTTCCAGCCGGTAGTTACTACCAAATCCTGGTTTCACACCGGAGCCCATATCAACAGGAATAAACTATTTCATCAATTACAGGAAGAATATTATCCCGATGCGCTGGTTAAACAGGGAAAGATCACCGACCCTGCACTCATTACGGCATTGAGTAAGTACCAACTTACAGAAACAACGCTACCGGCAAACCTGTCAGGCACCGAAATCATTGAATGTTTCAGGGCTTTAAAAGGGTTGCCGCTACGCCAGGAAATATACAGTGACGAAGGAGATGATAATATTCGTTTGCATCCTTACAGCGTAATCCAAAACAACTATGAAATTCAATTGCTGCAGCCAAAATCCGATCAGAAACATGCTGTTTTCTTAAGCCATGAAAAAGAAAATCTGGCTATTCATTTTGAAAGAAATCCGGCTGATCCACGGATGGCACATTCCATTAATATTGAAATAGACCTGTTTGGCAATGTGCTGGAATCTGCAGCCATCGTGTATGGAAGACGGGAAGAAGATAGTAAACTTCCTACAAAAGAGGACAGGCAAAATCAAACAAAGCAACACGTAATTTATACGAAAAGCGGGTTTACTAAAACAATTGATATCCAGGTTGCTTACCACCTCCCTGTACCCTGTGAAAGTGAAGCCTGGGAAGTGAATGCGCCAACGCCAACCGATACATTTTTCCATGTTAAAGAAATCAGGGATTGCTTTAATAGTGCCGTAATAAAAAAATATGAGGAAGAAGCCTTGCTTAATGAGAAACGAGAGATTGAACATTCGAAAGTATTATTCCTGAAAAAAGATCTGAAAGGGCCAATGCCGTTTGGTTCTATTGATCTGCCGCTGCTACCCTTCGAAAATTATTTACTGGCCTTTACGCCTTCACTTGTTAAAGAAGTATTCGGGAATAAAACCGACAATGCTTTTTTGCGCAGCAGGGGCAAATATGTTGAATTCAATGGTGACTCAAATTATTGGATCAAATCCGGCAGGACCTATTTTCATCCTGATTTATCAGCTAACCCTTTTGCAACAACTATACTGCCCGCAACACCTGCCGACGTAAATTTTGCAAAATCAAATTTCTATTTACCGGTAGCCTTCGAAGATAACTTTGGTTTTCTCAGCAAGGTTTTCTTCGACAAACACAAGCTCTTCATTCGACGTAGCATTGATGCCGTAAAAAATGAAATGATTGTGGAAGGCTTCAACTATCGTACACTTTCTCCTTACTTAATGCGTGATGCCAATGATAACCGGGCAGGAGCGAGGTTCGATGAAATAGGATTGGTGGTTGCCAGTTTCATCATGGGAAAGGAGGGCGAATTCAAGGGTGATCTGATGGATACAGGTAGCATCGAAATATCTACAAAAGATCACCCGACGACGAAGATGGAATATGAATTCAGGTATTTCATATCCAAAGGAAAATTGCCGAACCGTGTAAAGACATCCGTCCGCGAAAAACATCACTACAAACCAAAAGCACCGGAAGCAGGTAATATTGTAAACTGGTTGAATACCGTAGCGGATACCATCAACACCACTGATCCGGGACCGGCAACAGGTGTAATATGGCAGGACAGTTATTCTTACTCAGACGGATCGGGGCATGAAATACTGCGTAAGGTACAGGCCGAACCCGGCGACGCTCCTCCCCGGGATGCAAGTGAAAATCTAATACGCAAGGCTGATGGAACGTTAGTAAAACCTGTTGATACAGCACCTGAATTGCGGTGGGTTGGTAATGGTCGCACCATTGTAAATAATAAAGGCAACCCCGTTAAACAATATCAACCCTACTTTGACAGCACGCCTGAATACAATACAGAAAAAGAACTAACAGAACTGGGCTTCACGCCGCTCCTGTTTTATGATGCTGTTGGACGAGTAATTAAAACGGTGTACCCAATCGGCACTTTTTCTACTGTTGAGTTTGACGCCTGGATGCAGAAAACCCGGGATGAAAATGACAATGTAAAAGCCAGTGATTGGTATAAGGCCCGGATTGGCGGTGGCCTGGGTGCAGATGAAAAAGATGCTGCCCAAAAAACAGAACTGCATGATGAAACGCCTTCTACTACGCATCTCGATAGCCTCGGCCGCCCCTTTCTTACAATGGCGCATTGCAAAAGCCAGCGAAGCGCAGAAAGCATGGAAGAAAATTTTTATTACACCCGCACCGCACTCGACATAGAAGGCAATGCAAAAAGTATAACAGATGCAAAAGGGCATGTAGTAATGACCTGGAAATATGATATGCTTGGGAATATATGTTTTCAGCATAGCATGGATGCCGGTGACAGGTGGATGCTTGCGGACGTGATTGGGAAACCCTTACAATTATGGGACAGCAGGCAACAGGTATTCACCTACGAATATGATGATTTGCACCGGCCACTCGCACATTCAGTTGATACAGGCGCCGACAATCGGATTTTTGAAAAGTTTGAATACGGCGAAGGCGTGGCACATGACAAGAGGCTAAATATAAGAGGTAAATTGTATAAGCATTCTGATACGGCAGGCCTGGTCACTAATGAAGTATTTGATTACAAAGGAAACCTGTTGCGTTCTTCACGCCGGTTGCTGGAGGATTATACAAGCACGCCTGACTGGAAAAAGAACCCTGTTTTGGAAACGGAACGGTTTGCCAGCGAAACAAATTTCGATGCACTAAACCGCCCCGTACAAACGATAGCTCCTGATAACAGCATTATACTGCCAGTATATAATGAAGCCAATTTGCTGAACACTGTTGACGTAAAATTAAAAGGTAGTCATACCGTCACGCATTTTGTAATTAATATCAACTATAATGAAAAAGGTCAGCGGGAAAGTATTTTGTATGGAAATAATACGCTGACAAAGTATAAGTTTCAGCCCGAAAATTTGCGGCTTACCAGTTTACGAACAACGGCCAATAATGGAACCAAAACATTGCAGGATTTACAGTATACCTACGATCCCGTTGGAAACATTACTCACCAGGCAGATAATGCACAGAAGACTATTTTTTACGGTGGCCAAAAGGTAGATGCCCAAAGTAATTATTTATACGATTCGCTTTACCGCCTGATAGAGGCGGAAGGTAGGGAGCATACCGGGCAGGCAGGCACCAATGCAATGGATAACTGGGACGATAACTGGAGCCGGCTTATCCTACAGCCGAATTCACTGGTTCAACTGCGTGGTTATACGCAGAAATATACCTATGATGGTGTTGGAAATATTGAGAAGATGCAACACCTACCCATCGCCTCACCCGGCTGGACCCGCAGCTATTTCTATGGCAATCCTAATAACCAGCTTACTAAAACAAAAGTGGGAAGTAGCCTGACCTATTCTTATACCTACAATGAGCATGGCAGCATGAAAACAATGCCACACCTGTTGCAGGAAATCGACTGGAATGGCAGGGAAGAAATGCAGCACCTACATTTAGGCGGCGGTGGAGAAGCCTGGTATGTATATGACAGCAGCGGCCAGCGGGTACGCAAAATAATTGAGCGGCCTGGCGGTACAAGCGAAGAAAGGATTTATATCGGAGGCTTTGAAGTATATCTGGAACGATCCGGCAATACCGTTACACTTGAACGTGAAACACTGCATGTGATGGATGATAAACAGCGCATCGCCATGGTGGAAACAAAAACAGGCCACGCACCATTGTTTCGCTACCAGTACAGCAACCATCTTGGTTCGGCAGCATTAGAACTTGATGAGGAGGCTAAAATTATTTCTTATGAAGAATACCATCCTTATGGTACGACGGCCTATCAGGCGACAAATGCCACAAAGCAAGTGCCTGCTAAACGATACCGTTATACAGGAATGGAGAGGGATGAAGAAAGCGGGTTGAGTTATCATAGTGCGAGGTATTATGTGCCTTGGCTGGGGAGGTGGTTAAATTGTGATCCTGGAGGCATTTTAAAATCATCAAACTTATATGCATATGTTGATAGCAGACCTATGACTTTTATTGATAAATCCGGTTTTATTAAGATCGGCCTTCTTGATGATCTGTTTGAAGCGGTGGATGCTAACCTCAATGCCGCTGCTCGAAATAAGCAGGCTGAAAAACCTAAAGAGGATGTCAATATTCCAGTTGCTATAGCTAAAGAAGCTGTTCAAACGGGCAAAGAACTGGCAACGACAGGTGAACTTAGAGGAATGTTGAAATCCGGAGGCGAGTTTCAAAACGAGTTCGTTGCAGCAGTGGTAACACCGAATTCGAACGAAGCAGCTAGTCATACGGTAAAAGCAGTGGGTGCTGCTGTGAGATTTACAGTCTTTAGTATAATGCTTTATGAAAAAGGTAAAAAGAAAGCACCTCCTGTTCCGACGGCTAATCTGGGTCCTGACTCAGATGCACCTCCGGTAACACCAGATGCATCTACAGCAGCGCCAGATGCGCCTCCTGTAGTTTCAGACGCGCCACCACAAGTGCCTGCAGCCCCGGAAACAACAACTGAATCCGTAACGCCCCCGACAACGGAAGCACCTCCAGTAGCACCACCAACAACCCCGGCGCCAGTTACACCGGCAGCACCTCAAGCACCGCCTCAATTAAGAGATCCGAATACCGGGCGATTTGTAAGAGACCCGAATAGTACTGCTCAACCAAGTAATACTACTAGCGGGGGAATAGTAAGAAATAATCCAGCTGCTTGGCGACAATGGAGAAATACATGGGACAGTGTAGGAATGCAAGATATTTTAAGTCCCGAAAATCGGAGTCGTATAGCTAGTGGATATGTCCCGCACGTAGACGATGCATGGATACGATATTTTCCAGACGCAATACCAGGTGAGGAGATATCAATACATCACATACAAGGCAGTTCTATTACTGTTCCATTAACAGGATCGCAACACTTTGAGGCACACCAAGGAAATTGGCGAATACCAGGTGGCCCCGGTCAAGCGAGATAAAGCTATTTAATGGTGAAATATTAGAGTTATGGTATAACATTAAATATTACAAATACTTTCATAGCAACTTTTTATCCTATACTTGAATAACCTAGGTCGGAATAAGAGTTTCAGAGACAGCAAAGTAGAATTAATTAAAATAAATAAACATTCATGCAACCCATTACTCCCCCGCTTCAGCAAACAGACCAGGGCAAAGAAGTAAAAAATCTCCACGATGTCCTTTCATTTTTGATACAAAAACTGAATGATCCCGGGCTTAACACCCGGTTTAATGAAGTGTCATTCGGGGAGGCTTACAAAGCAGATGTGGTTAACGAATTCTACGGATCAGCCACTACTAAATTGGTATTCTTTTTACAAGAGTATTTACAGGTACATGAATTCAAAATGGGCGTTGTTGACAACCCCACTGCACAAAAATTTAATGAGTTGTTATATGAATTTGGTGGTTTGCAGGTTAGTGAGCCGGCAGGATACGCTGTTAATGTTGTAGACGATAATAAAACATATACCATCTCCGGCAAAGTAGCTCCGGCCCGTAATTATTTAACAGTAGCAGCGTTTAACAAAAACCTGCGCAGTGAAATAGAACTTGGAAAGACAACAACCGACTCCTCCGGCGCTTTCAGTATTTCATATAAACCGGTTTTCAGAAAAAGCGAATATAAAACAGCGGATATATTCTTCAGGATTTATGATGGCAGAATAGAAATAAAAGATTTCGCCGTCTCACAAGTAATCAATAACGTAAATAATATTTTACAGAATGGTATCCTTTTCAACGCAGGTGAAATCTTTGAAGTGAACATCAGGCTGAATGAGCAAAAAATAAATGAAACATTGTCAGAATTCGAAACAATAAACGCATTAATTCAACCTTTGCTGGAAGGCATTGC
>JAYSXR010000400.1:0-2301 GCA_043717145.1 Chitinophagaceae bacterium
TCTTATATAAATCAATTTTCAGTAGCCACCGAAGCCTATTATGGGCCGGATCTCTACAAAACAGCAACAGGTGTAAAAGCCATAAAGCCCTCCGGCAATTTACATATTTGTAAAAGTGGTGACACGCAGTTATTTGGATTAATACTAGAGAAAGTAACCGGCAAACCACTCAGCGGTTATGCTGCCGAAAAACTATGGCAACCCTCTTGGGGCGCATCATCCTGCTTTAAGGAGCACCGGTCATGAAAATGGAAACGAAAAAGCATACTATTGCTTCATTTCAAATACCCGCGATTTTGCACGTATTGGTAAACTAATGCTCGACCGCGGCAAATGGAAGGGCAGGGCTATTATTGACAGTGCTTACTATACAAATTCCATAAAAGCCTGTGGCATTAAGGATGAAACAGGAAAGGCCTGTAACTATTACGGCTATTAATGGTGGATTGATCCGCAGCGCCCGGTAATATTTTATGCCAGGGATAAACTGGGGCAATACATTATTGTAATACCCTTTAAAAAAATGATTATCGTCCGGTTGGGAAAGATGACATTTCCTATTTGCGTATAGACGGTACCCAAAGAATTAAGGTATTTGATCAATTGGGGATTGAATAGTTGAGCGGTTTGCCATTGTCACCTTATTTTCGCACAAAATCATTTCATTGGGATTACCCGTTGTAGCAGTTGTTATATTAAATTACAATGGCAGGAAACACTTAGAAAATTTCCTTCCTACTGTAATGGCATCAACGTATGCCAACCTGCGGGTAATAGTAGCAGATAATGCCTCAACAGATGATTCAGTCGCTTACATTCAGCAATATTTACCTAAGGTTGAAATACTAACACACCCTATAAACGAGGGTTTTGCAGGCGGCTATAATTGGGCTTTGCAAAAAGTGCAATCAGATTATTATGTGCTATTGAATTCCGATGTATCGGTAACCCCCGGATGGATCGGGCCTGTGATAGACATAATGGAAAACGATGCATCTATAGCGGCCTGTCAACCTAAGATATTGTCTTATGCCGATCCCACATTATTTGAATATGCCGGTGCCTGTGGCGGCTGGATAGATGTATTGGGCTATCCGTTTTCTCGAGGGAGGATATTTGATGTATGTGAAAAAGATACGCACCAATACGATACCGTTGAACCCATATTCTGGGCCTCAGGTGCCGCCATGTTTGTTCGGGCTCGGGTATATCATGAACTTGGCGGGTTGGATGCCTTATTCTTTGCACACCAAGAAGAGATAGACCTTTGCTGGCGTATTCAATTGGCAGGCTATCAAATTATGGCCTGTCCACAATCAGTTGTTTACCATGTAGGTGCAGGCACCTTACCAAGGGGTGGGCGAAAAGTTTACCTTAATTTCCGTAATAACCTGTTTATGCTGTGTAAAAACCTGCCTTGGCACGAAAAGGTCTGGAAATTGCCTCTTCGCTTCGGACTTGACGCTGTTTCTGCTTGGAAAGGTTTAATAACCGGTGATACAGATTTTTTTATTGCTATTTGCCAGGCACATATTGCCGTTTTTAAACGGTCTTTTCAGCGTCGCCAGCGGCCGCAGCATCCTTTAAAACCAATAAGTAAACTGAAAGGCGTGTACCGCGGATCAGTGGTTTGGGAATATTTTGCTAATCGCCATACACGTTTTCTGGAAATTATTCGAAAGAAGGCTTAATAATTTGTAACGGTACCTTATTTTTGCATTGCAATTCAAGACTATGTCACACGAAACAACTGATAACAAAGAAAAAGACTTTACCAAGAACTGGGTAAATTCATCAAGGTTTTTGTTTTACCTGCAGGTGTTCTGCATATTAGCATTTGTATTAGGTGGTTGTTATCGCCTGTATAACCAGCGATACAAGGGTAAACCTACAGTTGAGGTACAAAAAAGCTCTGAGTACAAGCCGGAATACAAGTAAAAGAGCAATAAAAAATTTTGTCAGGAACTTGTGATGGTTATTTTTGCACTCCCAATTTAGTTCTTACAAATACAACGCGAAAGTAGCTCATTTGGTAGAGCACGACCTTGCCAAGGTCTGGGTGGCCGGTTCGAGCCCGGTCTTTCGCTCTAAGTCCCGTCCGCCGGTGGCGTGATGGGACTTTTTTTGGAATTTTTCCTAAATCGTAACAAGCCCTGGTGGTGGAATTGGTAGACACGCAGGACTTAAAATCCTGTTCGCCGCAACGCGAGTGCGGGTTCAATTCCCGCCTGGGGCACTAAGTACAGCCGTTCAGAAATGAACGGTTTTTTTATTACTACAACAATACTACAACAAATTAAG
>JAYSXR010000005.1:0-2257 GCA_043717145.1 Chitinophagaceae bacterium
AATTAACTGTTAACTCCCAGTTCTTTTAAAGCAGCTCTGTAATCGTTCCATATTTCTGTAACCACATCTGCTGCGGGTTTCATTGCTTTTATTAATGCACTTACCTGACCAATTTCCAGCTCACCTTCTGATAGGTCGCCCTCAAACATGCCTTTTTTGGCGCGGGCCCGGCCAAGTATTTTGTTCAGTTCAGCTTCATCGGCACCCCGTAATTCAGCGGCGCGCACTTTATCAAAAAAAAGATTCTTTAATAAGCGTACGGGCATCAACTTTTTCAGGCTCAGCAGGGTATCTCCCTCCTCCGCTTTCATCACCGCTTCTTTAAAAGCAATATGCGATGAAGCTTCCGGTGTACATACAAAACGGCTGCCAATTTGTACGCCATCTGCGCCCAATACCATAGCTGCGAGCATTTGCCTGCCTGTGGCAATACCCCCGGCCGCAATCAACGGAATGGTTACCGCTGTTTTTACAAGGGGCACCAATACCATGGTAGTGGTTTCTTCACGTCCATTATGGCCGCCTGCTTCAAAGCCTTCTGCTACTACTGCATCGCAGCCCGCTTCTGCTGCTTTTTTGGCAAACCTGCTGCTACTCACAACATGTACTACCGTAATATTTTTTTCTTTTAAAAAGCCCGTCCATGTTTTGGGATTTCCAGCACTTGTAAAAACGATGGGTACTTTTTCTTCAACCATAATTTTTATTAATTCCTCAACATTCGGGTACATCAGCGGAATATTCACACCAAAGGGCTTATCAGTAGCTACTTTACACTGTTGAATATGCTCGCGTAATACGGCCGGATACATACTTCCCGCACCAATCAAACCCAAGGCACCAGCATTACTTACGGCACTGGCCAGTTTCCAACCACTGGCCCAGATCATACCGGCTTGGATAATAGGGTATTGGGTGTGGAAGAGTTGCGTGATTCGGGAGGGGGTCAATTTGAAAATTTGACAATTTAAAAATGGACTGTTTGTATAGCTTCTGCACTAGATTACCGTTCTGAACAGTAATTATCGATTCTGGTCTTGGCGTAAAAATATTCTTTGTATTTGAAAGTTAACATTATTCTCAAATCTTCAAATTCTCAAATTCCAAAGTGTTTACCCGAAATCAATTTCCGTATTATCCCCAATATTCAAACTGCGGCTCAACCCTTTTACAGATGCATCGCTCCCAATGAGTGAGTTATCAAGTACCACTTCATACAGGTTCGTGTAAGAGCCAATGATACTATCGCGGATGATGGAATGTTTTATGGAAGTATTCGCACCAATGGCCACATGCGGACCGATGATAGAATGAGAAATATCGCAACCCGGCGCAATACTTACCGGTGGTATGATGATGGTATCCTTAAAATCGTGCGCCCCTGTTATGTTGCCACCAAATTTTTTTAGCAACGTGGCATTGCTTTCAAGCAGGGTTTCTTTTTTACCGCAATCAAACCAGTTCTTCACTTTAAATGCCTGGAAACGGGCACCGCGCTTGATCATACAATCCAGCGCATCAGTTAAATTATATTCACCAAATGTTTTTATATCCTGCGCGAAAAGATGATGCAGGCATTCGAATAAAAAATGTGTTTCCTTAATCTTGTATAAACCCACCAACGCCATATTACTTTTTGGGATAGCGGGTTTCTCCACAACCTGTTCAATAAACCCATCTTCGCCAACTGCTGCTACCCCAAAATTTCGCGGATCATCTACTTTTTTAATACCCAACATACTGTATGGGCTGTTGATCACTTCCTTCACATCATACTCACAAATTGTATCACCCAAAGCAACAAATACTTCGTCGGTACCAACGATATTCCTGGTCAGTTCAATCGCGTGCCCCGTACCCTGCCGCTCATTCTGAAAAACAAAATGAGTAGTGAGGTCGGGATAGGTTTGTTTTACATAATCCTGGATTTTTTCGCCAAGATAGCCAACGATAAAAATAAATTCTGTAATACCCGCTTCCTGTAATTGGTCCACAATAAAGCTCAGGATGGTTTTTCCTGCTATGGGGATCAAAGCTTTTGGTTGTGTATAAGTATGCGGCCGCAATTTCGTTCCTGCGCCGGCCACCGGGATAATCGCTTTCATGGGGGTTATTTAGTTTTGAAAATAGTTCTGCTTGCACGCCTCATAACTTCCGTAATGTATACCAGACACATTCTCAAGAGGCCGAAAATAGGAAAATCTGCTTACAGGGCAAGGTTTGGGGAAAAGAAGCTGGCTGTAATGCCCAAGATACA
>JAYSXR010000041.1:0-5996 GCA_043717145.1 Chitinophagaceae bacterium
GGAGGATACATCTAAAGTCAGGTTACTGGCGGAATTGATGCAGGCTCATCTTTATTTTTCAACGGCACAAGGGTTAACTTACCGACAACAGGCAATAGACTTAGCCGAAAACTTACATTGGATAAAAGGTATTGCCCTGGTTAAGGAAGCTGCCGGCCGCCTTTACTGGGGTATGGCAGATGGTAAAGCTGCAGTGAAAGATCATTTAGATGCACTGGATTTATATCGCCGATTACAGGATAAAAAAGCAATCTCCAGGGTTTCGAGATATTTGGGACAGGACTACATGGATAATGGAATTTATCCTGAAGCGAAAATACATCTGGACGAGGCTTTAAAAACCGCAGAAGAAATAAATGACAAACGTCTGCAGGCCTCCGCCCACGATATATTTTCAGCATTTTATAATGCCCGAACAAATTCTGTGGAAGCTGCAAAAGCCAGCTATGCTTATCTTAAAATAATTGAAGAGATACATGATACTGCCAGCCTTGGGGGTGCATTAGGAAACCTGGGAGAAAATTTAATTGCTTCCGGAAACCTTGCAGAAGGACATAAATACCTGGTAAGAAGTTTACAAATTGCTGAGCGTAAAAATAATGCTATTGAAATGCAAATGGCAAATATGGCTTTGGGTGAGTATAACCGGACAATCGGCAACCTTGAAGCTGCAAAAGATTATTTTATTAAAACCCGTGACCTGGCGAAAAGCGCAGGTGATCACCGTGGGGTTGGCTATGCCTACAGCCTTATTGGAAATGTATACAGGCAGATGGGTAAATATAACGAAGCCTTAAAGCAATACCTGCTGGCTATCGAAAATTCAGACCAACAAATTCCTTCTGCCCGAGTGTTGGATGTATATGCACATATCGGCTTCGTATATACCATGCTGGGCAATTACAAACCGGCAAAAGCGGCTTTTCTTAAAGTAGGAAATCCCTACAACCCACCGGGAACAGCCATTCTGAGATTAGATTATTTTAAAGGAGTGTACAAACTGGACAGTGCTACCGCCAACTGGGAAGATGCATTCAAACACTATAAGTTTTTTGTGGCATTACAAGATAGCAACTTTAATAAGGAAACTTTAAGAACACTTGTAGCCTCACAAACACAATATGAAGCAGATAAAAATCAAGCATCAATTAAAGCAGTGCAGGAAAAAAAGGACCTTGTTATACAGGGGGAAACCAAGCGCCAGCGCAACATTCGCAACGCAGCATTTATCGGCCTTGGAACTGTATTACTTTTTTTAATTTTACTTTATAATCAACGCAACCGCATAGCACGGGAAAAGAAAAGGAGTGATTACCTGGTGCAGGAAAAGGAACTGCTGCTTAGGGAAATTCATCATAGGGTAAAAAATAACCTGGAAGTGGTGAGTAGTTTACTGGCACTGCAATCAGCACAGATAAGTGATCTTGATACAAAGGAAGCCATGCTGGAAAGCCAGAACCGGGTGCAATCTATTGGCATTGTTCACCAGAAATTATACCAGGGAACCAACCTCGGCGCTATAGAAATGAAAGACTATTTTATGAATCTGAGCGAAAGCATTTTAGATTCATTTGGGGCTGAAGGCAGGATAAATGTGGTGTGCAATATGGACAACCTTGAAGTTGATATAGATACAGCCGTACCACTTGGGTTGATTGTAAATGAACTGCTTACAAACAGTTTTAAATATGCCTACCCTAAGGGGCAAAACGGAAATGTTCTGATAAAATTGCAAAGGCTCGTTCCCGGGAAATTATATCTTGAATTTTCAGATGATGGCGTGGGTAAATCAGCAGTTACGAAAGGCACCGGCTTTGGCTCACAATTGATTTCTTTGCTAACACAACAACTCGATGGTACAATGAGAGAAGATACCGCTAATGGAACCACCATATATTTTGAATTTAAGGAAGAGACAAGGCGCATAAAATAGTTTAACCCTTAAAATCAGTTAATTCTTTCTGAGGTATAATTATCTAACCAACTTTCTGTTTACTTCTTTGTAATTTCTTCAATATTTTTTTGGCTGCAACAACTTTTACTTTAAAATTTTTTGCTTTTATATTTTCCCTGATAAATAAAACCACCCTTTCGGACAGTTTTTATACATGTTCGTCCTTGGGCACCCATGATTAACGGATTTAATGTTTACGTTTATGTTGTTAATAAAATAAACATATCATTACCGGAATTTTTATGATCATCTACCGATTAATTGCTTAGCATATGGAAACAAATAACCACGCCCTAACCATTCAACTGTCAGACTGCAATGAGCCATTCAAAGTAATACATGTTACTAAAAAAACCCTTTTCAATAAACTTTCTGTTGTTTCAAATGAAGAAATAAGGTTTATAGCTTTCGAGGATATACTTTACTGCAAGTCTTCCAGTAATTACACAACCATTTTTACCCGGAAACAAAAGTCTTATTTGTGCAGTAAAACCCTAAAAGATGTAGAAGCAAGGCTTCCGCAGGATTATTTCTTTCGCATCCATCAGTCTTACTTAATAAACCTGCAATGCATAACTGCTTTGAAAAAACAGGCCTGTGAAATTGAACTGGATAATCAAATTTTTATTCCTTTTTCAAGAGAAAAAAAACCAGAGCTGTATAAACTGCTGAATGCTTAAAGGAATAATTATACGGAATTTTTCTTTGGCCCTAAACAACAGTATCATAGGACAGCACCAAATAAGTAATCCGCTATCAAAAATCAAACTTTTTACAATTTTAATTTTAACCGGTAAATTCTAACAATGAACCCTTTTATGCGCTTCTTTCTTGCTGTAAAACAATTACGGAAATTTTCTGCTGCTTTTGCTGCAATATTCTTATTGTTTGCCTGCAGCCCTGCTTTCTCACAAATCAGCGGTAAAACAGTTACCGTTTCAAAATCATCCATAATTGATTTTAAAACCATCGAAGCATACAACAGGGCACATCCTTACGACCCCAATGAAAGGAGAATTGCGGGCATAATGAACGGCAGCGGTGAAGAGGAAGAAGAAATGCCCAAGATGAAAGTACCCCGCAATGCTAAAGTTATGACAGATCCTTTTGGCAAGATGGCAACCGTGAATTCCCGGGACAATTCATCTTTCAGCAGTACTACCACTTCATCGCCTGCACCCGGTATTACCTTCAACGGCATTGACGACAACATAACTGCCATTCCACCCGATGTGGGAGGTCAGGTGGGCCCTAACCATGTAATGACGGCTTTAAACTCGCAGTTGCGCATCAGCACCAGAACAGGGGCAGTGATAGGTACTGTCACCTTAAACGCCTTTTTCGCTTCACTTGGTAACCCAAGCACTTTTGACCCAAAGCTTTTATATGACCCGTACAACAATCGGTGGATCCTCACGGCATGTGCAAACGGCGGTGACGCTACCTCTGCTGTACTTACCGGTGTATCACAAACGAACGACCCCACAGGCACCTGGAATTTATATTCAACAGATGCGGATGCTACAGACGTGGATTGGTTTGATTATCCAAGCATGGGTTTCAATAAAGATTGGATCGTTGTAGGAGGGAACATGTTTACAAGGGCCGGCAATAGTTTTACAGCAGGCAAGCTTTTTGTCTACAAGAAGGCAGATCTGTATGCAGGTGTGGCTTCCCCGGCAATAACAGTTATCAATGCAGGAACTAATGGGTTCACACTTTGCCCGGCAGTTACTTATGATAACATCATCTCCACCCTCTACCTCACTCAAAACTATAATGGTAATTCCGGTGGCAACGGCTTTATTGGATTTTATACCATCACCGGATCAATAGGTTCTGAAGTTTTATCAGCGGCCACGCTTGTAAGTACCCCCAATCCATGGAGCAGGTCCGCCAGTGTGGCAAACTTTGCCCCACAGGCAGGAACCGCAAATAAGGTTGACTGCAACGATTCCCGGATGCAAAAAACCATTTACCGCAACGGAAAGATATGGTGTACGCATTCCGTTTTTTTGCCCGCCGGAGCTACTACCCGTTCCGCTGTACAATGGTGGCAGTTAAGCCCGGCCGCAGCAGTACTTCAACGCGGCAGGATCGACGACCCTACCGGTGCTACTTTTTATGCCTTCCCGTCTATTGATGTGAACCAAAATGATGATGCGCTGATCGGTTGTGCAAAGTTTAACGCCGGCATTTTCCCAAGCGCATGTTACGCTTTGCGCATGAATACGGACCCGGTAAATACCTTTCAGAACGACTATGTTTATAAGGCCGGTTTGGCTAAATATTATAAAACTTACGGCGGAGCTTCCAATCGCTGGGGCGACTACACTTCTGTTTGTGTGGACCCTACGGATAATTTAAGTTTTTGGACGGTGCAGGAGTATGCGATGCCGCCCACAGGCGGGTATGATGCATGGGGAACATGGTGGGCAAATATCGACCCCTATGGTTGTCAGCCTGTTCCTGCTGCCTCATCCGTAGCTGTTTGTTATTCAGGTAGCCCTGTTTTAACAGCTCCCTGTAATTGCGGTACTACCAAATGGTATGACAGTACAGGCACTGTTTTACTGGCAACGGGCGCCACGTATACGCCAACTAATATTACGGCGCCCGTATTATTTAAAGCCCGTTGTGAAGACCAATCCGGTGCATCATCCTTTGTAAATGTAAATGTCACTTTATCCTCACCTCCGGTTTATGTAACAGCTTCTACACCATTGGATTTCTGTACCGGTGATTCAGTTGTATTAAATTCAAATATTGGTGTAAATAATGCGATTAATTTCGTTAAAGCCAGCAGCCAATATATTACTGTACCGCACTCCACCAGCCTTAACCTGGCAGCTAACTTTACCATAGAAGCCTGGGTAAATTATTCCGGCATTAACTCAACCATTGTTGATAAGGGTAATTATGATTTTTTATTTCAGTTAAATGCCAACGGTAATGCCAACAAATTAGGATTTTACGACCGGGGAGGAGCAGTCTGGATATATTCTACTGACCCCGTACCTCAAAATACCTGGACACATGTTGCGCTTACCCGCAACGGCAATATCATAACGTTTTATATTAATGGATTGGCTTCCGGCTCAGGAACAGCAACCGGAATTTCCCAGGATGCGTTGCCCATGAATATCGGACGCCAGCAACCATCTGCCTGCCAGTGTAATTTCTTTAACGGACAGATGGATGAGTTAAGGATATGGAATACAACGCTTACCCAGGCACAAATACAGGCAAGGATGAAAAGCGGTGTTCCTGTAAACAGTATAGGTTTGGCAGCTTATTATAAATTTGATGAAGATGCCGGCACAGTTACGGCAGATGCTACGCCCAATGGCAACAACGGAACGCTTGTAAATGCTCCCACCCGGGTTGTGCCTTCTGCTGCACCCGTAAATACAGAATTTGGCAATGCCCTGACCTTTGTTAAAGCAAGCAGCCAGTATATAACTGTACCCCATAGTACTTCGATTGATTTGGGAGGAAATTATACCATAGAAGCCTGGATCAATTATTCGGGCCTCAATTCCACTATTATTGATAAGGGCAATTATGCGTATCTGTTCCAGGTAGGAGCCAACAGCAATGCCGACAAATTAGGATTTTATGACAGGGGGGCAGCAGCCTGGATTTATTCAACAGGCTCGGTACCTCAAAATACCTGGACACATGTTGCCTTACGAAGAACCGCAAATGTTATTAGTTTTTATATCAATAGTATACCTGCCGGCTCGGCCACAGTAGGTGTCATCTACCAGGATGCGCTGGCTATGAACATAGGGCGGCAACAACCTTCCGCCTGCCAATGCAATTACTTTAACGGCGCAATGGATGAACTGCGCATTTGGAATGTTGCGAGAACACCTGCAGAAATAGCTGCAAATTATTACCGCAGTGTAGCAGTCAATACCCCCGGACTGGCAGCCTACTATAAATTTGATGAAGGTACCGGAACGTTAACCGCAGATGCTACAGCAAACGGAAACAACGGTACCCTGGTAACGGGGCAGGTTTGGCAAAACCCTTCCGG